>NZ_LNCE01000033.1:0-117212 GCF_001445815.1 Janthinobacterium sp. Ant5-2-1
CAAGTAAATCAAAACCTAGTTGGACGATTCGGAGAGCCCCGCGCAAGTATGCGCGGTGCTTCGAATCCCACGCGTACGCCCCGCAGGGGGCGTACTCCTTTCCGCCGCCACAAATAAAAAAAGCTCCCTTTCGGGAGCTTTCTCTATTTGTTCTGGCGGAGAGGGTGGGATTCGAACCCACGGTACGATTTAACGTACGCTTGATTTCGAGTCAAGTACATTCGACCACTCTGCCACCTCTCCATTTGCTGCGGTCTTTCCCCGCATTGCTGCGAGAAGGCAAGATTATAGCAGCCCGCGGCGAAAAGAAAAGGACTATTTTAGGCCTTCAGATGCGTCAGACCGCCCATGTACGGGCGCAGCACGGCCGGGATCTCGACGCTGCCGTCTGCCTGCTGGTAGTTTTCCAGCACGGCCACCAGGGTGCGGCCCACTGCCAGGCCGGAGCCGTTCAGGGTGTGCGCCAGTTCCGGCTTGCCGGCGGCGTTGCGGAAACGCGCCTGCATGCGGCGGGACTGGAAGGCTTCGCAGTTCGACAGCGACGAAATTTCGCGGTAAGTGTTTTGCGCCGGCAGCCACACCTCCAGGTCGAAGGTCTTGGTGGCGCCGAAACCCATGTCACCCGTGCACAGCGACATCACACGGTATGGCAGGCCCAGGCGTTGCAAGATGGCTTCCGCATGGCCGACCATTTCATCGAGCACCTGGTACGAGGTGTCCGGATGCACCACTTGCACCATTTCGACTTTATCGAACTGGTGCTGGCGGATCATGCCGCGCGTGTCGCGGCCATAGCTGCCCGCTTCCGAACGGAAGCATGGCGTGTGCGCCGTCATTTTCAGCGGCAGTTGGTCGAGCGCGAGGATTTCATCGCGGGCGATATTCGTCAGCGACACTTCCGACGTCGGGATCAGGTAGAAGGTCTCGCCCTCGCCTTCCGCGCCGCCTTTTTTCACCGAGAACAGATCGGCTTCGAATTTCGGCAGCTGGCCCGTGCCGCGTAGCGAATCGGCGTTGACCATGTAAGGGGTATAGCATTCCGTATAGCCATGCTCGTCCACGTGCGTGTTGAGCATGAACTGCGCCAGCGCGCGGTGCAGGCGGGCGATGCCGCCCTTCATGACGGAGAAACGCGAACCGGTCAGCTTGGTGGCCACTTCGAAGTCGAGGCCCAGCGGGCCGCCCACGTCGACGTGATCCTTGACTTCAAAGTCAAAAGTCCGCGGCGTGCCGACCTTGCGCACTTCCACGTTGCCCGACTCGTCCGTGCCCAGCGGCGACGATTCATGCGGCAAATTCGGCACGGCCATGATGAAGTCGCTCAGCTTGGCTTGCACCACGCTCAAGGCCGCTTCGTCGGCTTTCAATTCATCGCCCAGGCCGGCCACTTGCGCCATCACGGCCGAGGTGTCTTCCCCCTTGCCTTTCAACATGCCGATTTGCTTGGACAGCGCATTGCGCTTGCCCTGCAGCTCTTCGGTGCGCGTCTGGATCGCCTTGCGTTCGGCTTCGAGGGCATTGAAACCTGCCACGTCGAGCTGGAATTTGCGCGTCGCCAGGCGTTCTGCGACGGTGGCGATGTCTTTACGGAGAAGTTGGATATCTATCATGGGTGGATGGCGGTGCCGATGTATCGAAAGCACTCATTGTACCAAGACCCGTTCAGTTCTTTAGGAGTTTTGCACATGGCTGGCCATCGTCATGGCGGTATGGCCGGGCACTCGCGCCCGCTTTGCGGCGACTGCTTAGTTTAATACTTAGATAAAGGCGGCTTTTTCGGCGGCGCTCAAGCGACGGGCGCTGACGGTGACGACAGGCATCGTGCTGTCGGCAGCCTGGGCGATCACGGTGCTGCTGGCGCTCACTTCCACGGTACTCGCGCCGGCGGTGGCGAAGCTGGCGCCGATGGCGATGATGGCGGCGGCGACAAAGGTGATTTCCATGTTTTTCAGTGCGTTCATGATGTGACTCCTGGTTGGTTTGTTTCGTTGACTGCTGCTGGTATGGTGGTACTTTAGCCAACGGCCACAAACAAGGCCACCGGCTTGCGACCAGCGGCGAAAAACAGGGAGCGAACGGTGAAAAACGGGGACTGAAGCGCGCAGAATAGTTACAAGGCGTCCTTGACGAGGCGACCAAGGCGGCTGATAGCCTGCTCGATGCGCGGCGTCCACGCATTGCCACAATTGAGGCGCAGATAATTGCCGAACTTGCCCGAGGCCGAGAACAGCTGGCCCGGCATATACGCCACGCCGTCCGCGATGGCAGGGCCATGCAGGGCCAGCGCATCGATTTGCGGCGGCATCTGCACCCACAGCACGAAACCGCCCTGCGGCTCGGACAGCATGCAATCCGCCGGAAAGCTGGCCGCCACGGCGTCGGACATGCGGGCGATGCGCTGCACCAGGGTGCGTCGCATCTTGCGCAGTTGCTGGTCGTAGCTGCTGCCCTCCAGAAAATCGGCCAGCACGGCCTGGAAGAAATGGCTGGTGGCGCCGCTCGACACGGTTTTCAGCAAAGCCACTTCCTGCGCGAAGCGCCCGGCCAGCACGTAACCGACACGGGACGCGGGCGTGATGGCCTTGGAAAATGAGGAGCACAGCAACACGTTGCCGCTCGTGTCGTAGGCTTTCACGGGCCACGGCCGCTGCGGCGCAAAGCACAGGTCGCCATATACATCGTCTTCCACCAGCGGAATATTGAATTCCGACAGCAGCCCCGCCAGCCGCTTCTTGTTTTCCTCCGGCATGACGCAACCGAGCGGGTTATTTGCGTTCGGCACGAACAAACACGCTTGCACGAGGCCGGCGCGCAGGGCCAGCTCGAGCGCATCGAGCGACGGCCCCGTCTTCGGGTCGGTGGGAATTTCCAGCGCCTTCATGCCCAGGCTTTCGATCATCTGCAGCAGCACGAAATACGTGGCAGACTCGATGGCAATCGTGTCGCCGGGCTTGGCGACGGCGCGCAGGCACAGGCTGATCGCCTCCGTGCAGGAATTCGTCACGACGATCTCGTGCGGGTCCAGCTTGCCCCAGTCCAGCGCCCGGCGCGTCACCTGGCGCAAAAAATTGCTTTCGCTGACGTCGTAACAGCTGACCTTGCTCAATAAAGCGGGCTCGCGCCGCGCCACGGCGCTGATGGTGCGCTGCATGCGTTTGATGGGTAATATCTCGTCGGGCGGCCAGGCCGTGCCCAGCTGCACGATATCGGGCGCCTCGTTTTCCTTCAGCACGCGCATCAACAGATTATTGATGCCGACAAAGGCCGGCTCCTTCAAATGCTGGGCGTCGGCGCTGCACGGCCGGCGCGGCGCGCGGTGGCGCACGAAATAGCCGGACTGGGGCCGCGCATCGACCTGCCCCCGGTCTTCCATCAGGCGCAAGGCTTGCATCACGGTGCTGACGGAGATGCGCTTTTGCTGCGCCAGGTGGCGGATCGACGGCAGGCGGTCGCCGGGCGCGAACACGCGCGAGTCGATCAAGGCGCCCAGCTCGTTGGCCAGGTGCTCGTACAGATTCAAATGCGCGCTCATGTTCATCCCTTCAGTATGCGGCTGGCGCACGTGGCCGGCACAGATACAGTTGCCGAGTTTTTTGACAAGCACAGTGTACGACAAGGGACACTGTATGCATCACAATTTCGTTTTCCTGCATCTGTCATGGTTCACCGCAAGGGCCTAAGCTGTTCCTGTCAGCACAACAGGAGCGATGCCATGCATACCGACCACGAATTACGCAGCGAACGGCCTTTGCGCCTGGAAAAAGCGCACGCCAGGGTCATCGAATGCCTGTCCGGCACGGCGTGGATCACGGCCTACGCCCAGTTCGAGGATTGCGTGCTGCGCAGCGGCGAACGCTATACGATACCGAATGACGGCCTGGTGCTGGTCGAAGCCGTGGGTAGCGGACACATCCGTGTGCATGGCACAGCCGCCCCCCGACCTGCCCTGCTGCGCTGGCTGAACCTGGCACGGCCCCACACACTGATCATAAGGAATACATGACACAAACTCTACTGCGCGTCCTCGTCACGGGCGCCGCCGGCATCATCGGCACCGCTTTCTGGAAGAGCCGGCACGGGGAATTCTCCCTGCGCCTGGCCGACCTGCACACAGGCAAGCTGGCCGAAGCGCCCTGCCCATCCATTCAGCTTGACGTGGCCGACTATGCCGCCTGCCTGGCCGCCTGTGCCGATATCGATGTGGTGCTGCACCTGGCCGGCGTGCCGCACGCCAGCGCCGATTTCGATGCGCAATTGCTGCAGCCGAACATTGTCGGCACGCACAATATCTTCCGCGCGGCACAGGAACAGGGAGTGAAAAGAGTCGTGCTTGCCAGCAGCGCGCAAGCCATCGAAGGCTATCCGCTCGACGTGCAAGTGCAAGAGCACATGCCGGCCCGGCCCGCCAACATGTATGGCGCCAGCAAGGCGTTTGGCGAAGGCGTGGCCTCGGCCTTTGCGCACCAGCATGGCATGACGACGATCGCCGTGCGCATCGCCAATGTGGCGCAGTTTGAACAAGGCCAGCAACACAGCGCGCGCGACATCGCCGCCTTCATCAGCGAACGCGACGTGGTGCAACTGCTGGCCCGCTGCGTGACGGCGGACGTGCCAGCCGGCTACCACGTCGTGCATGGGGTGTCGGACAACCGCTACAAGCGGCTGTCGATTGCCGCGACGCGCCAGCTGGTGGGCTATGCGCCGCAGGATGACGGTTTTACCCTCCTGGGACTGTAGCCTCAGCCCTTCCCTGCTTTTCTGTCCAGCTCGCGCAGCCACGCCAATTTATCGGCTATCTTGCTTTCCAGGCCGCGCGGCACGGGCTGGTACCAGCCCGGTTCGGCCATGCCGTCCGGAAAATAGGTTTCACCGGCCGCATACGCATCGGGCTCGTCGTGCGCGTAGCGGTAGGCGTGGCCGTAACCGAGTTCCTTCATCAGCTTCGTCGGCGCATTACGCAAGTGCACGGGCACTTCCTTCGACTTGTCTTTCTTCACGAACGCCATGGCCGTATTGAACGCGTTGTAGCCGGCATTGCTTTTCGCGGCGATCGCCAGGTAGATCACGGCCTGTCCCAGCGCCAGCTCGCCTTCGGGCGAACCGAGCCGTTCATACGTTTCCGCCGCATCATTGACCATGGTCAAGGCGCGCGGATCGGCCAGGCCGATGTCTTCCCAGGCCATGCGCACGATGCGCCGCGACAGATAGCGGGGGTCCGCGCCGCCATCGATCATGCGGCAAAACCAGTACAGGGCCGCGTCCGGGTTCGATCCGCGCACGGACTTGTGCAGGGCGGAAATCTGGTCATAGAAATTGTCGCCACCCTTGTCGAAGCGGCGCGAGTTCAAGGTCAGCGCATTGTCGACGAAGGCCGCGTCGATCTTGGTCGTGCCCGTCGAGCTGGCGGCCGTCTCGGCCTGTTCCAGCAAGTTCAAAAAGCGGCGCGCATCGCCATCCGCATAGCCGATCAGGGTGTCGGCGGCCGCCTCGTCGAAGGTCAGGTGCGTCAGGGCCGTGGATTGCGCCTTGGCCAGCAACTGTTTCATCTCGTCTTCGTTGAGCGATTTCAATACATACACTTGGGCGCGCGACAGCAGCGCCGAATTCACTTCAAAGCTGGGGTTTTCCGTCGTCGCGCCAATAAACGTCACCAGGCCCGATTCGACGAACGGCAGCAAGGCGTCCTGCTGCGACTTGTTAAACCTGTGGATCTCGTCGACGAACAGCAAGGTGTGCTTGCCGAACTGGTCGAGGCTGTGGCGTGCCTGGTCCATGGCCGCGCGGATATCTTTTACGCCCGCAAACACGGCCGACAGGGCGATGAACTCGCTGTCGAACGCGTTCGCCATCAGGCGCGCCAGGGTCGTCTTGCCCACGCCGGGCGGCCCCCACAAGATCATTGAATGGGCCTTGCCCGCCTCGAACGCGAGGCGCAGCGGCTTGCCCACGCCCAACAGATGCGTCTGGCCGATGACTTCGTTCAGGGTGCTCGGCCGCAAGGCTTCGGCCAAGGGCTGGCGCGGTGCGGTGGAAAAGAGATCCGCCATAATGAGTTACCTAATAAGAATGCAAAAGCCCCGCATTGCTGCGAGGCTGGTCAACAGCAAGACGTCAACAATCAGTTATTAATGACGTCCGCGCCTTTTGGCATCACGAATTTGAAATGGTTCGCGGCCAGCGCAGGATTCTTCTGGAAGTTCTTGAACGCCAGCACCGACGTCTGGCCGAACGAGTCGCGCAATTCCATCGCTTCCGGCACGCCGTTGCGCAAGCCGATGGTGATTTCGTCGAACGTCGTGTCCTTGGCTTTCGGTGTCGCTTTCAGCCATTCCAGGCCATCGCGCGTACCGGCTTCGGCCAGGGTGAAATTCTTTTCCAGGTCGTTGCTGCCGAACAAAATCGCCGCTGGCGAGGAACCGAGCGCGTCGCCCAGTTTCTTGACCGTCACCTGGCTCAAGTCCTTGTCGTAGATATACAGCTTGTCGCCGTCCGCCTGCAGCAGTTGCTCATACGGCTTCAGATAGGTCCAGATGAACTTGCCCGGACGCGCAAACTCGAACGTGCCGCTGGCTGGCGTCGACACTTTCGCCTTGCCGCTGGCGTCCGCCTTCTTGACCTGGCGCTGCACGAACTCGCCCTTGGCCGACTTGGTGCCGGCCGCAAAACTCTTGAATTGCTCCAGCGCGCTGGCCGAGGCGCTGGCCGCGAACAGCAGGCTGCAGGCAACGCTGGCCGCGCCGATCATCATTTTTGCTGCGAAAGTCGTGTTCTTCATTCTGTTTACCCTTGTTCACTACTGGCCGCAGGCACCAGGATTTCCCGGTTGCCATTGGATTGCATGGTTGATACCACCCCGCTCTGCTCCATCTGCTCGAGCAGACGGGCGGCGCGGTTGTAGCCGATGCGCAAATGACGCTGCACCAGCGAAATCGAGGCGCGGCGGTTTTTCAGCACCACCGCCACCGCCTGGTCGTACAGGGCATCGGCCTCGCCGCCACCCTCGCCCGGCGCGCCGCCCTCGGCGCCATCGCCTTCCAGGGTGCCGCCTTCGAGGATGCCCTCGATGTAATTCGGTTCGCCCTGCAGCTTCAGATGGCTGACGACTCTGTGGACTTCTTCATCGGACACGAACGCGCCGTGCACGCGCATCGGCAAGCCTGTGCCTGGCGGCATGTACAGCATGTCGCCCATGCCCAGCAGGGTTTCCGCGCCCATCTGGTCGAGAATGGTGCGCGAGTCGATCTTCGACGATACCTGGAAAGCGATCCGCGTCGGAATATTTGCCTTGATCAAGCCCGTGATTACGTCTACAGATGGGCGCTGCGTGGCCAGAATCAAGTGCAAGCCGGCAGCGCGCGCCTTTTGCGCGATACGCGCGATCAATTCCTCGACTTTTTTACCCACCACCATCATCAAGTCGGCCAGCTCGTCGATGATGATGACGATGGTCGGCAGTTTTTCCAGCGGCTCCGGCGAATCCGGCGTCAGGCTGAACGGATTCGGGATGTGTTCTTCGCGCTTTTTCGCGTCGGCAATCTTGGCGTTGTAGCCGGCCAGGTTACGCACGCCCATCTTGCTCATCAGCTTGTAACGGCGTTCCATCTCATTGACGGCCCAGTTCAGCGCATGGCCGGCCTGGCGCATGTCGGTCACGACGGGCGCCAGCAAGTGCGGAATGCCTTCGTAGACGGACATTTCCAGCATCTTCGGATCGATCAAAATCAGGCGTACGTCGAGCGGGTCGGATTTGTACAGCAGCGACAGAATCGTTGCATTGATGCCGACCGATTTACCGGAACCGGTGGTACCGGCCACCAGCAAGTGGGGCATCTTCGCCAGGTCGGCCACGACGGGCTTGCCCGCGATATCCTTGCCCAGCGCAATCGTCAGGCTCGACACGCCATCGTTGTAGACCTTGGAGCCGAGGATTTCCGTCAGGCGCACGATCTGGCGCTTGCTGTTCGGCAGCTCCAGCGCCATGTAATTCTTGCCAGGAATGGTTTCCACCACGCGAATGGAAGTCAAGGACAGCGAACGGGCCAGGTCGCGCGCCAGGCCGACGATCTGGCTACCCTTCACGCCCGTGGCCGGCTCGATTTCATAGCGCGTGACAACGGGGCCGGGGTAAGCGGCCACTACCTTGGCATCCACGCCAAAGTCGGACAATTTCTTTTCGATCAGGCGGCTCGTAAATTCCAGCGTTTCCACGGACACCGTTTCCACCACGGGCGGCGCTTCATCGAGCAGCGACAGCGGCGGCAGCTTGCCATCGCCCAGGTTCTCGAACAAATGGGCCTGGCGTTCCTTTTCCACGCGCTCCGATTTCACCACGGTCACCACCTGCGGCTCGATCTTCACGGGCGGCGCGGCCACATGTTTTTCTACATGCTTGGCCCGTTCGATGACCACCACTTCGTCGCGGCGCACGGCGGCCACTTCGCCCTGGCGGCGGTCTTCGCGGTCCTGGTAACGCAGCACGAACCAGTTGAAGGCGTCTTCGATGGCGCCGCCGATGCGTTCGGCCACTTGCAGCCACGACACGTGGAAGAACAGGGAAAAGCCCAGGCCGAACAGCAGCAACAGCAGCAAGGTCGCGCCAGTAAAACCAAAAGCCACGTGGGCCGAGTGCCCGACCAGCTGGCCCAACACGCCGCCCGGATCGCGCGGCAGCTGCACGTGCAGGCTTTTTGCCATGCGCAGGAATTCGAGGCCCATGCTGCCGATCAGCATGATGGAGAAGCCGACGATGCGGATCAGCATCTCGACATGGTGTTCGCGCTCCACCTCTTCCTCTTCCAGCAGGAAGCGCTTGCTCAGGCGGCGATAGCCATGCCACACCGTGCGCAGCAGCCACACGCACCACCACCAGGCGGAAAAGCCGAAGATATACAGCAACAGGTCGGAGAAGGTCGCGCCGAGCTTGCCGCCCAGGTTAGCCACCTTGTCGACGTTGGTGGCGTGCGACCAGCCGGGATCGAGCTTGTTGAAGCTGGCCAGGATCAGCACGAAATACAAGGCAAACGCGGCCAGCGCGAACCAGCGCGCCTCGGACAGCAGCCGCACCAGCCGGTTGGGCAGGGGCCGGCGTTCGACCGGTTTTCGGGTGTAGCTATTTTGATTGGCCTGGGCTGGTTTAGTCATTCTGGGAAGCGCTGCAAGGTGAAAAATGTTTCTGAAAGGGAATTTCCCATAATAAGGAAGTATTCTAAGCCATATATGCCCCGGACGGCCCCACGATTCGTCGCTACAGGCGGCTTGGTCTATAATCGTGGATTGATTGCGCAAGCGCAATACGCCCTTGTTCTTCGCGCGTATGCCCCCAATTCGGATAGACCCCACTCATAGAGAAGCTTCCCATGACCACTACCAAACACGCCCGCGTTTTGATCCTCGGCTCCGGCCCAGCCGGCTACAGCGCCGCCGTCTACGCCGCCCGCGCCAACCTGAACCCGATGCTGGTCACCGGCGTGGAACAAGGCGGCCAGTTGATGACCACCACCGACGTGGAAAACTGGCCCGGCGACCCGATGGGCGTGCAAGGCCCGGACCTGATGCAGCGCTTGCTGCAGCACGCCGAGCGTTTCAATACGGAAATCGTGTTTGACCACATCCACACCACGTTCCTCAATGAAAAGCCGATCCGCCTGAAGGGCGACAGCCACGAATACACGTGCGACACCCTGATCATCGCCACGGGCGCGTCCGCGCAATACCTGGGCCTGCCATCGGAAGCGGAATTCATGGGCAAGGGCGTGTCCGCCTGCGCCACCTGCGATGGCTTCTTCTACCGCAACCAGGAAGTGGCCGTCGTCGGCGGCGGCAACACGGCCGTCGAAGAAGCGCTGTACCTGTCGAACATCGCCAATAAAGTCACGCTGATCCACCGCCGCGACAAGTTCCGCGCGGAAGCGATTTTGATCGACCGCCTGAACGCCAAGGTTGCCGAAGGCAAGATTGTGTTGAAATATAACCACACTCTGGACGAGGTGACGGGCAACGAAGGCGGCGTGACGGGCCTGAACATCAAGTCGACCATCGACGGCAAGGTCGAAGCGCTCTCCGTGCATGGCGTCTTCATCGCCATCGGCCACAAGCCGAACACGGGCATCTTCGAAGGCCAGCTGGACATGCACAACGGCTACATCAAGACCAAGACGGGTCTGGAAGGCATGGCCACGGCCACCAGCGCACCGGGCGTGTTTGCGGCCGGCGACGTGCAAGACCACATCTACCGCCAGGCCATTACCAGCGCCGGCACGGGTTGCATGGCAGCACTGGACGCCCAGCGCTACCTGGAAGGCCAGGAGTAAGCGTCGCATGGCGTCGATGAAAGACTTTGCCGACCTGAAAGCGGTCAGCAAGCAGCTCAAGGAGCAGGCGGATGCGCGCGCCCAGGCTGAAGCGGAGCGCGCCAAGCAGGTCAAGGTGCAGGCCGTGGAGAGCAATCTGTTCAAGGCCAGCATCGGCGGCGTCAAGCGCTTGCCCGAGTCGGACCGCTACGTGCCCAGTCTGCCCAAGACGGGTACGGCCAGCGCCCAGCAGCCGGCGCGCAAGTTGTCTCCGGAAGAGGATGATGCGGCCGTGCTGCGCGAATCGCTATCGGACTTGTTCGAAGTCGACCATTACCTGGAAAACGATCCGGCCCTGAACTACGCCCGTCCCGGCGTGGGACCGGACGTGGTCAAGAAGATGCGCAAGGGCCACTGGCCCATCCAGGATGAGCTGGACTTGCACGGCTTGCGCCGCGACGAGGCGCGCGACGGCATCGGCGCCTTTTTGAACCAGGCGACGCGACGCAAGCTGCGCTGCGTGCGCGTGATCCACGGCAAGGGTTTTGGCTCGAAAGGCCAGGAACCGGTCTTGAAATCGATGGTGCACAGCTGGCTCGTGCAAAAGGATGAAGTCATCGCCTTTTGCCAGGCGCGTCGCTCCGAAGGGGGCGATGGTGCCCTCGTCGTATTGCTTTCTTCCGCCCTGCAGCCCACCCGCTGAGCACCGCAGCAAGAAATTACAATTCAGTAACAAGTTAGCCCACGCACACGGCCCCGTTTGTCACCATTCGGGGCCGTGTCATGTTAACCTGTGACAATTATTTCCTGCTCAAGCGCTCCACCCATGATGCCACCCCAATTGCCGCCTGGCTCGCTGATCAAGATCATTGAGGTCATCGCCATCCTGGTGGGCGCGTTTTCCGGCTTCATCGAAGCGCGCCGCAAGCGCATGGACCTGGTCGGCGTGTTCGTCGTGGCATTCATCACGGCATTCGGCGGGGGGACGTTGCGCGACATCCTGCTCGACAAGCGACCGTTGTTCTGGGTTTCGCACCAGGAATACGCAATACTCATCTTCGTGCTGGCCCTGACGGCCGCGCCCTTGATCCAGCACTTGCGCCAGATCGTCTCGGAACGCCTGATCGTCATTGCCGACGCCATCGGCCTGGGCATGTTCGCCATCGCGGGCGTGGCCGAAGCGACGCGCGCCGGCATGCCGCTTTTCATCGCATCGATGATGGGGGTGATTACGGGGATTTTTGGCGGCGTGATGCGCGACATCGTCTGCAACGAAGTGCCGATGGTATTTCGCGACGGCAAACCGTACGCGATCTGCGCGTTCTTCGGTTGCTGGGCTTATTTATTGCAGATGCACTTCGGCGCCGAGCACGACTTCGCGCTGTGGACCAGCGCCAGCGGCATCACGATTCTGCGCCTGATATGCTGGAAATTCGATATGCGGCTGGGGCGCTGAAGCGTCAAGCGGCAACGTTGTTGGCGGCGCATGTCGGCTTACGCGCTGGCGCGCTAAGCCGACCTACGGCATGACACACGTTGCTACGGGTAGGTCGGATTAGGTCCGGAGGACCGTAATCCGACAACATTGTTAGCCCAGACTTACACCGCGTCCGGCCCCGTCTCACCGGTACGAATGCGTATCACCTGCTCCACATCGCGCACGAAAATCTTGCCATCGCCGATCTTGCCCGTGCGGGCTGCCTTGATGATGGCGTCGACCACCAGTTCCGACACGCTGTCGTCCACCACCACTTCCACTTTGACCTTCGGCAAGAAGTCGACCACGTACTCGGCGCCACGGTACAGCTCGGTATGACCCTTCTGGCGGCCAAAGCCCTTCACTTCCGTCACGGTCAAGCCCGTCACGTTCACGTCGGCCAGGGCCTCACGTACTTCGTCGAGCTTGAATGGTTTGATGATAGCGGTAATCTGTTTCATGGCTACTCCTTAAAATTGTTGGATTGTGGACAGATGGCTGTTTATTCGTAGAACTTCGACGTAATCGGATAACGCCAATCGCGGCCGAAGCCACGGTGCGTGACGCGGATGCCCACCGGCGACTGACGCCGCTTGTACTCATTGATCTTGATCAGGCGCGTGACCCGAGCCACATCGGCCGGCGGATAGCCAGCCTCGATAATCTCGGCGATCGGCCGGTTTTCTTCCATGTACAGCTGCATGATGCCGTCGAGCACGTCGTATGGCGGCAAGGAATCCTGGTCCAGCTGGTCGGCGCGCAGTTCGGCCGACGGTCCGCGCGTCAGGATGCGCTCGGGTATCACGTCCGACACGCTGTTGCGCCAGGCGCACAGCCGGTACACGAGCGTCTTGGCGATATCCTTGATCACGGCAAAGCCGCCCGCCATGTCGCCATACAGGGTGCAGTAACCAACCGCCATCTCGCTCTTGTTGCCCGTCGTCAGCACGATGCTGCCATGCTTGTTCGACAGGGCCATCAGCAAGGTGCCGCGGATGCGCGCCTGGATGTTCTCTTCCGTCGCGTCTTCCGCCAGTCCGGCGAACTCGTCAGCCAGGGTAGCGCGGAAGGCGTCGAAGGTTTGCTTGATCGGAATTTCATCGTAGCGCACATTGAGGCGTTTTACCATGTCGCGCGAATCGATCCACGAGATATCGGCCGTAAATTGCGACGGCATCATGACGGCGCGCACCTTGTCGGCGCCCAGCGCATCGACGGCAATCGCCAGGGTCAGGGCGGAATCGACGCCGCCCGACATGCCGATCAGCACGCCAGGGAAGCCGTTCTTGCCGATATAGTCGCGCACGCCCAGCACCAGCGCCTGGTACACCTGCGCCTCGGTGGTCAATGGCGCGGCCAGCGGCTGCGGCACGGGCGTGGCGCCGTCGAACTCGACCAGCTGCAAGTCTTCCTCGAAGTGGCGCAGCTGGGCGCACATCGTGCCGGCCGCATCCATGACGAAGGAGTCGCCATCGAAAATCAGTTCATCCTGGCCGCCGACCAGATTGGCGTACACGAGGGCCATGCCTTGCGCGCTGACATTCCTGCGCATGGTTTCATAACGCAGATGCTGCTTGTTCATGTGGTAGGGCGAGCCGTTCGGCACCAGCAGCACTTGCGCGCCGGCCGCGCGGGCGCGCGCAGGTGCATGCTCGAACCACGTGTCTTCGCAGATATTGATGCCGAAACGCACGCCCTTCACGCCAAACACGAAAGCCTGGTCCGACGACGTGAAGTAACGCTTTTCATCGAACACGGTGGTGTTCGGCAAATCGTGCTTGCGGTAGGTGCCCAGCACTTCGCCGTTCAGCAACACGGAGGCGGCGTTGTGGCGCACACCCTTCTCGTCTTGCAGGGGCAAACCCACCACCACGTGCAAATCCTTGAACTGGGCCAGGTCGGCAGCCAGTCCCGCAAACGCTTCCTGCGTTTTTGCGTAGAATGCATTGCGCAGTAATAAGTCCTCGGGTGGATAGCCGACCAGCGACAATTCCGGCGTGAGCACGATATCGGCGCCCGCTTCAAAGGCGCGGCGGGAAAGGTCGAAGATCTTGGCACGGTTGCCGGCCAGATCGCCGACCGTACTATTCATTTGAGCAATTGCGACTTTGACTGTCATGATGATGATGGATATTTTCGTTCTATTAAACAAGACAGGGGCGCGCAGGCCGATGGCGGCGCCCCGAGAGTGATGAATGCACACTACAACAATGAATTATCGCACGGCTATCGTCACTACCCTGGCTGAAATTGGCGAAGCGGCCTGGTCTGAACTGCTGGCCAGCCAGGCGGAGGCCAATCCCTTCCTTTCCTACGCCTTTTTGCACGCGCTGCACGAGTCCGGCTGCGCCAGCGCGGACACGGGCTGGCAGCCGAATTACCTGGTGCTGTGGCAAGGCGAATCCTTGGCCGCCGCCCTGCCCCTGTACCTCAAAATGCACTCGTATGGCGAATACGTGTTCGACTGGGCCTGGGCCGACGCCTATCGGCAGCATGGCCTTGAATATTACCCGAAACTGCTGTCCGCGATTCCATTCACGCCTGTGAGCGGCGCGCGCCTGCTGGCCCGCGACGGCGAGGCGCGCGCCGCACTGCTGGCATTCCTGCAAGCCCAGCAGCAAGCGGCCGACGTGTCGTCCTGCCACATCCTGTTCCCGCCGGAAAGCGAAGCGCGCCAGCTGGAGGAAGCTGGCTATCTGATGCGTAGTGGCGTGCAGTTTCACTGGCTCAATCCCGGCTACTCGGATTTCGAACAATTCCTCGCCACCCTGGAGCACAAGAAGCGCAAGAATATCCGCGCCGAGCGGCGCAAGGTGCGGGAAGCAGGCGTCACCATGCGCCAGGTACGCGGAACGGAGGCCACGGACGCGGACTGGCAGCTGTTCCACCGCTGCTACAGCAATACCTATGCGGAACACCGCTCCTCGCCCTATCTGTCGCTGGACTTCTTCCGGCGCATAGCCGCCAGCATGCCGCAGAACATTCTCCTGGTGATCGCCGAACGCGAAGGACGGGCCATTGCCGCCTCGCTGGTGATCCACACGGCTGACACCCTGTACGGCCGTTACTGGGGCGCGCTCGAGCACGTGCCCTGTCTGCATTTCGAGACGGCGTACTACCAGCCGCTGGAATTTTGCATCGCCAACGGCATCGCCACCTTCGAAGGGGGCGCCCAGGGCGAGCACAAGATGGCGCGCGGCTTCCTGCCGCAAAAGACGTGGTCCGCCCACTGGCTGGCGCACCCGGCCTTTGCCGACGCCGTGCAGCGATTCCTTGAACGCGAACGCGGCGGCATCGATGCCTACCTCGATGAATTGAACGAACACAGTCCTTTTCGCGCATAAAAAAACGCTCCCGGCCATGACTGGCGGGGAGCGTTTTTTTACCGGGTGTTCTTAGGCTTTGGCGGCGTCGGTCTTGAAGGCAGCGACGCCGTTCAGGATTTCTTCCTTGGCCACTTCCGGGCCATACCAGCCGTCGATCTTGACCCATTTGCCTTTTTCCAGATCTTTGTAGTGCTCAAAGAAATGCTGGATCTGGCGCAGACGCAGTTCGTTCAAGTCTTCCGGCTTTTGCCAGTGGCTGTAGATCGACAGGACCTTGTCGACTGGCACGGCCAGCACTTTCGCGTCTTCGCCCGACTCGTCGGTCATTTTCAGCACGCCGATAGGACGGCAGCGCACGACTACGCCAGGGATCAGCGGGAATGGGGTGATGACCAGCACGTCAACCGGGTCGCCGTCCGGCGACAGGGTGTTCGGCACGTAACCGTAGTTGCACGGGTAATGCATGGCGGTACCCATGAAGCGATCGACGAAGATCGCGCCGCTTTCCTTGTCGACTTCGTACTTGATCGGATCGGCATTCATCGGGATTTCGATGACGACGTTGAAATCGTTCGGCAGGTCGCGGCCGGAAGAGACGTTATTCAAACTCATGGGGTTCCTCATTAGCGGGTGGTGTTTTAACCGCGCAATTATAGCGAAGTACAGGCCGCTTGTGCGATGCAGCAGCAGCCCGCCGGCGTTTTGCGCGTCCTGCCAGCAACAGTGGCGCGCCCCGTCCGCCGAACCCCATAGCCTGCCACCGGAAGTATAAACAGGCCACCAAAAATAATAAGTAGAAACACTTAAGCATTACTACGGTCAGTCCCGAGTTAATACCGTCAATATCCACCTATTTTCATTTCAATATCACCATGCGACAAACATGGTTATTATATTTAATATTGCATTTTATGCAGCCACTTATAACAACAGCGTCACCCTTATTCTCTCCGCGATGCTTGCGCATGAGGACGCAGCCGCGTCAATACACCCTCCAGCCCGTGAATATGCTCTTCCAGCATAATATTTGCGTTTATTTGAAGCATTTATTGATTCAAATAGCGGCCCCTCCAAAAAATGGCGCGACCAGAAGACAATCATCAATTCTGATAAACTGTCACATTCTGGTGTTTCCAAAACTTCGCATACTCTGCAAACAAAGCCTGCGCTAGATTCAATATGGCGCTTCCACGCGCCACCGATAAATCCTTGCAAAAAGGAATATGATGATTCCCTCTTTCCGGCCCGGGCCTTTATTAAAGGTCACCGGCGTTATTTTCATTCTGTTCGGCCTCGCCCTGCTGGGCGGCGGCATCTGGCTGGCCTCTCTGGGCGGCTCCTGGTACTACCTGCTGGCCGGCATAGGCATGCTGATCGCAGGCGTGCTCGTCTTCAAAGGCAAGCGCAGCGCGCAGCCGTTCATGGCGCTGCTGCTGATCGCCACCCTCATCTGGTCCGTCATTGAAGTGAAATTCGACTGGTGGCAACTGCTGCCGCGCCTGGACATCTGGTTTGCCGCCGCCGTCTGGCTGCTGCTGCCCTTCGTCAGCCGCCGCCTGGCACCACCCGCTGCCGCCGCGGCGAAACAGGGACAAGCGGGCAAGACGGCGCTCTCCGCCGCCGTGGCCCTGACCGTCATCGCCGGCGTCATCGCCCTGTTCCAGGACTACCATGACCTGCATGGCGACGTGCCGGCCGAAAACATGGCCGCCACCGCCACGGGCGACCTGGCGCCCGGCGTCGAGCACAATGACTGGTCCGCGTATGGCCGCTCCGGCTATGGCGACCGCTATGCCCCTGCCGCGCAAATCACGCCAGCCAATATTTCCGGTCTGAAAGAAGCCTGGACCTACCACACGGGCGACTTCAAGGGACCGAACGACCCGGGCGAGATCGCCAACGAAGTCACGCCGCTGAAGGTCAATGACATGCTGTATTTGTGCACGCCGCACAATATCGTCATCGCCCTGAACCCGGACACGGGCAAGGAAATCTGGCGCCACGATCCGAAGATCAACCGCGATGCGGCCAGCTACCAGCACATGATCTGCCGCGGCGTGGCGTACTGGGACGTGAACGCGGGCCGCGCCAAGAACAATCCAGCACCGGAAGCTGCCGGCATGGAATGCCCGCGCCGCATCCTGGCGCCCACCATGGACGGCACCATGATCGCCGTCAACGCCGATACGGGCGAGTCGTGCAAGAGCTTTGGCAACAACGGCGTCGTCAACCTGTATAAAAACATGGCCATGATCAAGCGCGGTTTCCTGATGCCAACCTCGCCGCCAGCCGTGTCGCAGAAAATGGCCGTGATCGCCGCCAGCGTGACGGACAACCATTCGACGGAAGAGCCGTCGGGCGTGATCCGCGGCTACGATCCCGTCACCGGCAAGCTGATGTGGAACTGGGACCCGGCCACGCCGGAAGATACCGCGCCCTTCCCTGAAGGCAAGAACTACACCAACAACTCGCCGAACTCGTGGGGCGTGGCCAGCATCGATGAAAAGCTGGGCATGGTCTACATTCCGATGGGAAATGAAACCCCCGATACCTGGGGCGGTAACCGCAACAAGAATGGCGAGAAATTCAACAGCGCCATCGTCGCGCTGGACTTGGCAACGGGTAAAGTGCGCTGGGTCTACCAGACCGTGCACCACGATATCTGGGATATGGATATCGGCGGCCAGCCTAGCCTGGTCGACATCGACACGCCGAAAGGCAAAGTGCCGTCCGTCGTGGCCACCACCAAGCGCGGCGACATCTATGTGATCGACCGCCGCGATGGCAGCCTGGTCGTGCCGGCGCCGGAAAAACCCGTGCCGACGAGCAATCCTGCCGCCGGCGACACCCTGTCGCCCACGCAGCCGTTCTCGGCCCTGACGTTCTTGCCTGAACGCAATATCAGCGAAGCGGACATGTGGGGCACGACGCCGTTTGACCAGCTCGCCTGCCGCATCATCTTCAAGGAGCGCCGCTATGAAGGCCCGTTCACGCCGCAAACGGCTGGCAAGGGCGCCGTCATTTCCCCGGGCCCATTGGGTATCTTCGAATGGGGTGGCGCGGCCATCGATCCCGTGCGCCAGTTGTTGATCGTCAACCCTGACTACATGGGCTTCCTGGAAAAACTCGTGCCGCGCGCGGAAACGACGGCCAAGGGCGGCACCGGTGGCGAAATGGGCTTGCAGCCGCAGACGGGCGTACCATTCGCCGTGGAAATCAAGGCATTCCTGTCGCCGCTGGGCTTCCCATGCCAGGCACCGCCATGGGGCTATGTGGCCGCCGTCGACCTGCGCACCATGAAAAAAGTGTGGATGCACAAGAACGGCACCACGCGCGACAGCGGTCCCGTGCCGATCCCGCTGCCACTGGGCGTCCCTAGTCTGGGCGGCATGGTCACCACGGGTGGCGGCGTGACCTTCCTCAGCAGCACGCTCGACTACTACATCCGCGGCTACGATGTCAGCAACGGCAAAGTGATCTGGAAAGCCCGCTTGCCAGCCGGCGGCCAGGCTACACCGATGAGCTATGTGTCGAACAAGTCGGGACGCCAGTTCGTCGTCGTCATGGCCGGCGGCCACGGTTCGCTGGGCACGAAGATGAGCGACACCCTGGTCGCGTATGCCTTGCCGGAAGGCACTGCAGCAGTACCGAAGAAGTAAAGTAGCAGCGCAAAAAAAAGCCGTTCAGTCTGCACTGAACGGCTTTTTTACGTCTGAAGAAACAACTACAGGATGGTCGCCAGCGCGCACTGCCGGTAATGGGCGGCAGCCTGTTCCGTCTGCTGCAAGGCGTCGTGCATCTGCGCCAGCTTCAGGTGGGCGTCGCGCACCATTTGCGGCTCGTTCGCATCCGACAAGGCCTGCTCCAGGTGACGCTGGGCCTTGCCCCACAGTTTTTGCTTGAGGCACAAGGTGCCCAGGGTCAGCGCCAGTTCCGCATCCAGCGGACGCTGTTTCATCCATTGCTCGCAGTGCTCGATCTGCAGCAGCAGGGCCGGCGTGCCGCTTGGCGCCGCCGCTTCGCGGTAGGCGCGCACGACGCGCTCGTCCCAGTCGGCGGCCAGCGACTCTTCGCACACGAGGCGCGCTTCATCGTGCAGACCGCGCGCATTCAGGGCCGTGGCGGCGCGGCAGGCGATATACGGCTTGACCCGGTCGCTGCTGGGCACGGTGGACCACACGCGCATCAGGGATTCGGCGTCATGCGATTGGTCGGACAGCAAATGGTCGTAGGCCAGTTCGCGCAGGCGCGACGACAGGGCCGGATGCAGGGCGCGGTGCTTGTCGAGCGAACGCACGAGGCGCAGCACTTCCGGCCAGTTCTTCGCCTGCTGCTCGGCCTTGAGCGACCATTGCAGCGCGTGGATATGGCGCGTGCCGCTGGCATTGAGTTCGCGCACGGCGGCCAGGGCCGCTTCCGGCTGGTGGTCGTCGACCAGCAATTCCGTCACCGTCATCAAGCGGGCCGTCTTCAGGCTGGCGTCGCCTTCGACGCGGGACAGCCAGCTGTCGCGGCGTTCGGACTGGCGCATGCGGTGCGCGGCGCGCGCGCCGATCAGCGCGGCCAGGCCGGCGTTTTCTTCCAGCTCGGCGGCCCGCAAGGCGGCTTTTTCCGCATGACCGAAACGGCCTTCGAACAGGGCTTTCAAGGCTTCGCGCAAGCCCTTGTTGCCGTCGCGCTCACGCTTGCGCTGGCGGTAGGCCGCCACTTGCGCCGGCATGCGCACGGTGGCGCGCACGGCGCGCACCAGCAGGTACAGCAGCACGAACAGCACGACCTGCAGCAGCAGGAAGAAGTTCAGCGACAAATCGATGCGGTAAGGCGGATAGAACAGCACCACGTTGCCGGGATTGAAACGGGCCGTCACGGCGATACCGATCGCCGCGGCCATCAGGGCGAGTAACCAGAGGAATAGACGCATGGGCTCAGGACTTCGCTTTGTAGTTGCGCACAGCCGTCAGGCTGTCGGACAAGGTTGGCATTTCGATGGCCAGGTTGCTGCCCTGCACCTGGCGCAGCAGGGCTTGCGCCGTCTGCGTGCTCTTGGCACGGGTGTCGAAATACTTGGCCAGCGCATCCTGCGCAGCGATCAAGTCGTTACGGAAAGCCGTTTCATTGCGCGACAACAAGGCCATGCGGGCATTGAGCAGGCGCAGCTTGACGTTTTCGCGCAAGAAATACGATTGCGTCGGCGACAGCATCAGCGCTTCCGGCGTATCGACGCGGCGGATACGGATCAACTGGCGCACGTCGGCCCACATGTCGCCGCTCCAGGTATTGAAGCCGTCGCGTACTTTTTGCAGCATCGGTTCCGGCGCAGGCGGACCCACCAGCTTGCCGGCGGCATCGCGCACGGGCTTGGCCTTGCCCGGTTTTTCCGGCGCGGCCGGCAAGGCCGGCGTTTCGTCGGACAGCATCGGAAGCGAATCGATCTGGGCGATCACGGCGTCGAGGCGCAGGGCTACGCCCGTCGAATCGACGCTAGGCAGGGCCTTGAGTTTTTCCATGTCGCGCCCGATGGCGCGGCGGATGGTGATGAATTGCGGTTTGTCCGAGCGCGACAGGCTGCGGTCCGCATTTTGCAGGGCGATCAGCGCGCCGGGCACGTTGCCGGCCAGTTGCAGCTGCTGGCTGGCCGTCGACAGCACTTGCTCGATTTCCGTCAGCGCCCACTCGTCGCGGTTCTTCGACAAGTCGTTATACAGTTGTTCCAGGGCCAGCTGCTGGCTTTGCGTTTCGCTCTGGCGGTTTTCCAGCGCGCCCACCTTGATTTCCAGCTCTTTCGTGCCTTCTTGCACGTTGCGCGCCAGCACGCCCGTTTCGGCATTGCTGACATCGCCCTTTTGCAGGCGCTTGGCCACTTCTTCGCGCAGGTTGCGGATCTGCTTGCTGGTCGACCAGCTTTGCGCAGCCAGCAGCACGGCCAGCACGATGACGGCGATGCTCATGGGCTTTTGCAGCTGTTCCAGCAAGGTCGGCGCGCGGCCAGCAGGTTGGTCGGCCGCCTGCGGCGCCGTCTTCACGGCGCTGCCAGGCGTTGCATTCGGTTCGGAGAGTGTAGGCATTTCGTTCATGGTCGTGATTGTAACGCGGCGAGCACTCCTGCGTCGCCTGATCCTGTCAGGGTGACACGGGCAAAACCCAGGGCCGCCGCCGTTTGTGCAATGCGGGCGTGCGGCACGATCAGATGCTGCTGTTGCATTTTCACAACAGCCGTCTTTTCAACATCCATTTCGCCCAGCAGCGCCAGCAAACCGCGCAGCGCTTCCGAGCTGGTGATGATCCAGTCATTATTATGCTGCAACAGCTTTTCCAGGGTCGCCCGCAAGGCCGGCGTCAGCGTCGGCACCTTGCGGCGGTAGGCGGTGACGAACTCGACTTCGGCGCCGGCCGCGCGCACGCCGTCGGCCAGGTAATCGCGTCCGCCATCGCCGCGCACGATCAGCACGCGCTTGCCGCGCAAGGCCGGCAAGTCCAGCGCCAGCAACAGATGTTCGGAATCGCTGCGCGCCGTGTCCAGCGGACTGGTGATGGTAGCGTTGGCGTCCGTGACGCCATGCGCGGCCAATGCCATCTTGCTGCCCTCGCCCACCACGGCCAGCGGCACACCTGGCGGCCAGGCGGACAAGTGCGCAAAGACGCAATCGATGGCGTTGGGCGAAACGAAGGCCACCAGGTCAAACTCGCGCAGGCGCGCCAGCACGGCTTGCAAGTGCGCGCATTCTTCCTCGCCGTCAAGCGCGTGGATTTCCAGCAGCGGCAGCAGTTGCACGGGCAAGCCCAGCGCCGCGATGTGGGCGGCCAGCGGCCCCGCTTGTTGCGCGGGCCGCGTGATCACCACGGTGTCAGGCATGCGGCGCCAGGCCTTCATGGTTGTCGGGCGTGACGGCGCACGAGGCGAGGATGCCGGCGGCATCTTGCCCGCGCAGCAGTTCGGCCACTTGCTCGCCCAGCAGTTCGGGCGCCGCGGCCGGGCCACTGACGTCGGCGCTGGCCATGCGCGCGCCGTCCGGCGTGGCGACCATGGCGCGCAAACGCATCTGCTCGCCCTCGACCGTGGCGAACGCGGCCAGCGGAATCTGGCAGCTGCCGCCGAAAATCTTCGACACCTTGCGCTCGGCCGTGACGGCTTGCGCCGTGGCCGCGTGGTTCAGCGGCGCCAGCAGGCGCACGAGGTCGGCGCCGTCCGCACGCCCGCTGCGGATTTCGATCGCCATGGCGCCCTGGCCTGCGGCGGGCAGGCTGTCTTCCGGCGCCAGCACGGCGCGGATGCGCGATTCGAGTCCCAGGCGTTTCAGGCCGGCGGCGGCCAGGATGATGGCGGCGTAATCGCCACGGTCCAGCTTGCCCAAACGCGTATCGAGGTTGCCGCGCAGGGGCAGGATCGTCAGGTGCGGATAACGGGCGGCGATCAGCGACTGGCGGCGCAGGCTGCTGGTGCCGACGACGGCGCCATGCGGCAGATCGGCCAGGCTGGCGTAATCGTTCGACACGAACGCGTCGCGCGGGTCTTCGCGCTCGAGGATGGCGGCCAAGGAAAATCCTTCAGGCAACTCCATCGGCACGTCCTTGAGCGAATGCACGGCCAGGTCGGCGCGGCCTTCTTCCATCGCCACTTCCAGCTCCTTGACGAACAGGCCCTTGCCGCCTACCTTGGACAGGGCGCGGTCCAGAATCTGGTCGCCGCGTGTGGTCATGCCGAGAATTTCAACGCTACACTGCGGATACAGGGCGGCCAGGCGCGCACGCACGTGTTCAGCTTGCCACATGGCAAGACGGCTCTCGCGCGTGGCGATCACCAGGCGGGCAGGAATATTCAATTCGTTCGGGGTCAATTCGGATGCTTTCAAAACAAGTTCTTTCGCTGTGGCTGTCGTTGTCATTATCGTTGCCAATTCGCCCGTCCGATATCAATTTGTATCGGAATGGTGGCCGGCGTCGCTATAATCGTTATCCCTTGGCCTAGAAGGCCAAGTCAGGCTAGCGTCCATGTTGAAGACCACAAATTTTATCATGCGCCCCCTCCCCTCTGCGGCCAAACGCCCGGTGCGATCCACATTCCCTTGCTTTTACACTTACTTTGGTTCTTTATTATGCTCAATGACGCAGTAGCACCAGAAATAGTTCCAGCGGCCGGCTCCGACAAGGATGCGCCGCTGAAAGAAGACATCCGCCTGCTGGGCCGCCTGCTGGGCGACGTGCTGCGGGAACAGGAAGGCGACGCCGTCTTCAATGTGGTGGAAACCATACGCCAGACGTCCGTGCGCTTCCGCCGCGAAGCGGACGCGGACGCGGCCCTGGAACTGGACGCCATGCTCAAGGAACTGAGCCGCGAACAGACGATTTCCGTCGTGCGCGCCTTTTCCTACTTTTCGCACCTGGCCAACATCGCGGAAGACCAGCACCACATCCGCCGCCGCCGCGCCCACCTGCTGGCAGGTTCCCCTGCGCAAAAGGGCAGCGTCAGCTTCGCGCTGAAAAAACTGCGCATGGCCGGCGTGCCGCGCAAGACCGTCGACACCTTCTTCCAGGACGCCCTGATCGCGCCCGTGCTGACGGCCCACCCGACGGAAGTGCAGCGCAAGAGCATCCTCGATGCCGAGCACGACATCGCCCGTCTGCTGGCCGAGCGCGACCTGCCGCAGACGCCGAAAGAGCGGCAAGCCAACATGCAGCTGCTGCGCTCGCGCGTGGCCACCCTGTGGCAGACGCGCATGCTGCGCTATTCGAAGCTGACGGTGGCCGACGAGATCGAAAACGCCCTGTCCTACTACCGCATCACCTTCCTGCGCGAACTGCCGGGCCTGTATGACGACATCGAGGAAGACATCGCCGCCGAGTATCCGAACGGCGACGGCACCATCGAGCCGATCAACGCCGCCTACGTGCAGATGGGCAGCTGGATCGGCGGCGACCGCGACGGCAACCCGAACGTCAACGCGGGCACCATGCAGCACGCGCTGGCGCGCCACGCCACCACCATCCTCGACTTTTACCTCGACGAAGTGCACGCGCTGGGCGCGGAATTGTCCGTCTCGACCCTGATGGTGGGCGTCAGCGCCGAACTGCAGGCGCTGGCCGACCAGTCGCCGGACGCCTCGCCGCACCGCAGCGACGAGCCGTACCGCCGCGCCCTGATCGGCATCTATGCGCGCCTGGCCGCCACGGCCCGCGCCCTGGGCGCCACCAACATCCTGCGCAAGGAAGTGGGCGCGGCCGCGGCCTATCCTGACGCGGCCGCCTTTGTCGCCGACCTGCGCACCATCGTCGCCTCGCTCGAATCGCACCACGGCGCGGCCCTCGTGCGCCCCCGCCTGGCCACCCTGGCGCGCGCGGCAGACATCTTCGGCTTTCACCTGGCATCGCTCGACATGCGCCAGACCTCGGACGTGCACGAGCGCGTGCTGGCCGACCTGTTCGCGAAAAGCGGCGTGGCCGCCGATTACACGGCCCTGTCCGAGGAAGACAAGCAGGCGCTGCTGCTGAACGAACTTGCCCAGCCGCGTTTGCTGTATTCGCCCTACATCGCCTACGCCACGGAAACGGATTCCGAGCTGGCGATTTTGCGCGCGGCGCGCGACATCCGCCAGCGCTATGGCGCGCGGGCCATTCGCAACTACATCATTTCGCACACGGAAACCGTGTCCGACCTGCTGGAAGTATTGCTGCTGCAAAAGGAAACGGGCTTGCTGCGCACCGACTGGAAAACCGGAGGCGACGGCGACAGCACGTGCGAACTGATGGTCATCCCCCTGTTCGAGACGATCCCTGACCTGCAGCGCGCGGCCGGCATCATGAGCCAGGTCATGGCCTTGCCACTGGTCAAACAGCTGATCGCCAAGCAGGGGCAGTTGCAGGAGGTCATGCTCGGCTATTCCGACTCGAACAAGGATGGCGGTTTCCTTACGTCGAACTGGGAACTGTACAAGGCGGAACTGGCGCTCGTGTCCGATTTCCGCAAGGCCGGCGTCAAGCTGCGCCTGTTCCACGGCCGCGGCGGCACGGTGGGCCGTGGCGGCGGACCCAGCTACGAAGCCATCCTGGCCCAGCCGCCGGGCACCGTCAACGGCCAGATCCGTTTGACGGAACAGGGCGAGATCATCGCGTCGAAGTTTTCCAACGCGGAAATCGGCCGGCGCAACCTGGAATTGCTGGTCGCCGCCACCCTGGAAGCGAGCCTGGCGCCGCAGGAAGCCAATCCGGCCCGCAACAGCCAGCTGGCACAGTTCGAAGCCGTGATGGCGGAACTGTCGGACCTCGCCTATCACGCCTACCGCCACCTCGTGTATGAAACGCCGGGCTTTACGGAGTATTTCTTCTCGGCCACGCCGATTGCGGAAATCGCCGAACTGAACCTCGGTTCCCGTCCCGCCTCGCGCAAGGCCAACCAGCGCATCGAAGACTTGCGCGCCATTCCCTGGGGCTTTTCCTGGGGCCAGTGCCGCTTGCTGCTGCCGGGCTGGTTCGGCTTCGGCAGCGCCATCGAGGCCTGGATCAACCAGGCCGACGGCGCCGCGAAGGACGACAAGATCGCCACCCTGCGCGCCATGCATGCCGAATGGCCATTCTTTGCCACCCTGCTGTCGAACATGGACATGGTGCTGGCCAAGACGGACCTGGCGATTGCCTCGCGCTATGCGGAACTGGTGGCGGACCAGGACTTGCGCGAACGCATCTACAAGCGCATCACGGACGAGCATGGCAACACCTTGCGCTGCCTGGAGCTGATCACCGGCAATACCGAACGCCTGGCGGGCAATCCGCTGCTGGCCCGCTCGATCCAGAACCGCTTCGCCTATCTCGACCCGCTGAACCATTTGCAGGTGGAATTGATCAAGCGCAACCGCGCGCTGTCCAGTGCCAGTAAAGTGGATGAACGGGTGCACCGCGGTATCCAGCTGTCGATCAACGGCGTCGCGGCAGGCCTGCGCAACACGGGCTGATCACGTCAAACTGCCATCGGCAGGCAGGGGCCGGCACCGCAAGGGCCGGCCTTTTGCTTTCCCAATGGAAAAATATTCTCAAGAAAACAACATTTGGTATTACACTGGCGGCTGACACTCCCCCTCTCCGGCGCCAGGCGCACGGCAGCGGCCAACCATGACGCCAGGAACGCGGATGAGCAAATGGTCGATTGAAACGCTGAGTGCGGCATGTGCCGCCCTCATCCTGATCATGCTGGGCTGGCTGGCGGGCGCGGCCTGGCAGGAGCTCGACTTCTGGGAACATGTCTGGCTGTCGCTGCTGCTGGCGACGTCCGCCAGCACAGCCATGTGGCTGATGCGCAAGCTGCGCGCCCACGTGGCCAACACGCGACTGCAGCTCGACGCCAGCGTCATGCGCTACCGCGACCTGAGCGAGACGGCGCAGGACGGCATGTGGCAAACGGACGCGCAAGGCACGATATTGCATATCAACCAGCGCCTGTGCGACATGCTGGGTATCCCGGCGGAAAAGCTGCTGGGCCACAAGATGAGCGAATTTCACGACGAAGCGACCTTGCTGCGCCTGTGCCCGCTGATGCGCGAGCAGGAGCGCAGCTGCATGGGCGAGCTGCAATACCGGCACGGCGACGGCTCGGAACGCTGGGCCATGATCAGCGGCCGCTGCCTGTACGACCAGCTGGGTACCCTGACGGGCGCGCTCGTGCTGGCCAGCGACATCACGGAACAAAAGCGGGCCGAACACGCATTGAGCGTGGCCCATGCGGAGCTTGAAAACCGCGTGGCCCTGCGCACGGCCCAGCTGCTCGACGTGAATATCCAGCTGTCCGCGGAAATCGCCATGCGCGCGCAAACGGAAGCAGCCCTGGCGCGCAGTGAAGAGCGGCTGCAGGACATCATTTCCATGATGCCCCTGTCGCTGTTCCTCAAGGATGCCGATTCGCGCATCGTGCTGATGAACCAGGCCTGCGAACAGCAATGGGGCGTGCGCCAGCAGGACATCGCCGAGGGACGCGACCTGCAGCATTTCCCAAAGGAACAGAACATGGGCTTCCACGCGGCGGACCAGGAAGCGTTTGCCAGCCGCAAGGTGGTGATCCGCGAAGAATTGGTATGGAACGCGCAGTTGCAGGAAAACCGCCTGGTGCAGACGCACAAGAAACCCGTGTTTGACGCCGACGGCCGGCCGCAGATGATCATCGCCATGGCCATCGACATCACCGACAGCAAGCGCAACGAGGAAAACCTGGAGCGCACCCTGGCCCAGCTGCGCGAACTGACCGACCACCAGCAAACCATCAAGGAAGAGGAGCGGCGGCGCATCGCGCTCGACATTCATGACGACCTGGGCCAGAACCTGATGGTGCTGCGCATCGATGTGTCGCTGCTGCACGCGCGCACGGCCAAGGCCCACCTGCGCCTGCACCGCCACGCGCAGCGCGTGCTCGACACCATCGATGCCACCATCCGCTCGGTGCGCACCATCATCAATGACTTGCATCCCAGTACCCTCGAGCTAGGACTGGGCCCCGCGGCAGAATGGCTGATCCGCCAGATGGAGGGCCGCGGCGCCATCCGCTACCGGCTCTCGCTCGACAGCGAGGCGCCCGACCTGGGCCTGGACCAGCGCCAGACGTCGGCCATCTTCCGCGTGCTGCAGGAATCGCTGTCGAACATCGTGCGCCACGCCCAGGCCAGCGAAGTGGAAGTGGCGCTGGCGCAGGATACGGACGCCATCGTGCTGCGCATCAGCGACAACGGTATCGGCATGCAGCCGGGCGACCACGGCAAGCGGGCCGCGTTCGGCCTGAAAAGCATACGCGAACGTGTCCACGCGCTGGGCGGCGAACTGCGCATCGACAGCCAGGCCGGCCAGGGCACGGTGCTGGCCATCCACTTGCCGCAACCCAGGAAAGGCGCGCCGGCCGAGAATGACGAAATACAAATATTAGTAAAAAAAGTAGCAAATTAAGTATCAATTTTGAACATAAAAAAGTATATTAAGTTTTTTCTTTGAGGAAACTATCATGCTGCCACGGTTCTCCCGCTTCCCCGCTCCACTGCTCGGCCTGTGCCTGCTGGCCGCCGTCTCCACCGCCAGCGCCACCATCTATGCCGAACGGGGCTTTGGTGAAAGAGATGGCAACGGCAGCATCGCGTCCGACCTGAACCCGGCCGGCCTGGTGGCCGGCATCATCATGGAAGAGGAAGGACGGCGCCGCGCCGTGACCTACCAGAATGGCCGTATCCGCGAGCTGGGCACCCTGGGCGGCGATGAAGGTTTTACCAAGGCCATCAATACCCACGGCGTGGTGGTCGGTTCGGCGCAGACGGCCAGCGGCGCCTGGCACGCCTTCCGCTACGACGCGGCGGGCGGCATGCGCGACCTGGGCACCCTGGGCGGCACCAGCAGCTATGCCACGGCCATCGCGCGCGGCGGCCAGGTGGCCGGCTATGCCGATACGAGCGGCGGCGATTTCCACGCCTTTGTGACGCAAGCCGACCACAGCCTGCAAGACCTGGGCACCCTGGGCGGCGCCAGCAGCTATGCCAGCGGCCTGAACAGCCATGGCGTGGTGGTGGGCACGGCCCAGCGCGGCGACGGCTACCGCCGCGCCTTCGTCTACCGCCCCGGCACGGGCATGCAGGAAATCGGCACCCTGCCCGGCGGACGCATCAGCTCAGCCACCGCCATCAATGACGCGGGCTTGATCGTGGGCGCCTCGGAAACGGAAAAGCGCCGCTGGCACGCGTTTGCCTGGGACGGCAAGCGCATGCTCGACCTGGGCGCCATGATCGGCCAGGGCGACAGCTACGCCACGGCGGTCAACGCTGCCGGACACGTCGTCGGCAGCGTCAACATCAACGGCTATGAACCGATGACCTTTGTCTACAAGGAAGGCGTGATGACGGTGCGCCGCCGCGACGACGGCCTGTACCTGACCAACAAGATCACGGACGCCGGGCTGGTGGTGGGCGCCGTCTACACGGGGCATAAATTCCAGGCCTTCGCCGTGCCGTCGCAAGCGTCGCCGGCACCCCCGCGCCGCAACCCGCTCGACTGGTTCTTCATGACCGTTATCGTCGCCGCCTGCGGCGCGGCGCTGTACCGCGCGCGGCGCCACTTCCGCACCGGTCTGCAAGGCCAGCGCACGTATTTCATGTAAGCCAACGCTGGGGATGGACGAAAAAAAAGAGGCTTGCGCCTCTTTTTTTGTGACCACTTAGTTTTGCGTCAAGAACGTTTTCAGCTTGTCCGAACGCGAAGGCTGGCGCAGCTTGCTCATGGCTTTCGCTTCGATTTGGCGGATACGCTCGCGCGTCACGTCGAACTGCTTGCCCACTTCTTCCAAGGTGTGGTCGTTCGACATTTCCACGCCGTAACGCATGCGCAGCACTTTCGCTTCGCGCGGCGTCAGGGAATCGAGCACTTCCTTGATCACGTTGCGCATCGATGCGTGCAGCGCGGCATCCAGCGGCGCCAGGGTCGTGTTGTCTTCGATGAAGTCGCCCAGTTGCGAATCGCCATCTTCGCCCATCGGCGTTTCCATGGAAATCGGCTCTTTCGCGATCTTCATGATTTCGCGCACCTTGTTTTCCGGCATTTCCATCTTGACGGCCAGGGTCGCCAGGTCCGGCTCGCTGCCCGTTTCCTGCATGATCTGGCGCGAGATGCGGTTCATCTTGTTGATCGTTTCGATCATGTGCACCGGCACGCGGATGGTGCGGGCCATGTCGGCGATCGAACGCGTGATGGCCTGGCGGATCCACCAGGTGGCGTAGGTCGAGAACTTGTAGCCGCGGCGGTATTCGAATTTGTCGACGGCCTTCAGCAAGCCGATGTTGCCTTCCTGGATCAGATCGAGGAATTGCAAGCCGCGGTTGATGTATTTCTTGGCGATCGAAATGACCAGACGCAAGTTGGCGACCGTCATTTCGCGTTTCGCGTGACGGGCACGCTTTTCGCCGGCAGCCATCTGCTTGTTGATCTTGCGCAAGTCAGCCAGCGGCAGGGCCACGCGGGCTTGCAGGTCGATCATCTTCTTTTGCAGTTCCTTGACGGCAGGCACGTTGCGGCTGAGGATGGCGCTGTACGGATACTTGCAATCAACTTCGCGGTCGACCCATTCCAGGTCGCATTCATTGCCCGGGAACACCTTGATGAAGTGGGCGCGCGGCATGCCGCATTTGTTCACGCACAGTTCCAGCACGGCGCGCTCGATGTGGCGCACTTCTTCCATCTGGCCGCGCAGGGTGTCGCACAGCTTTTCCACGACCTTGGCCGTGAAGCGGATGCCCAGCAATTCCTGCGAAATGGCTTCCTGCGCCTTGATGTAGGCTTTCGAGTTGTAACCCTCTGGCGCCTTGCGCATCTTGTCGTACTGCGTCGAAATGACGTTGAATTTCTCCAACGCATTCTTTTTCAGCTGGGCCAATTGCTCGCTGGAGAAACCGGCCGCGCCGCCATTGGCGTCGCCGTCCTCTTCTTCGGCTTCTTCTTCCTCTTCCTCGTCGTCACCGCTGGCGGCGGCAGGCGCGGCGACAGCGGCTGGCGCCGGGGCATTGCTTTCGTTCAAATCGACGAAGCCGTCGACCACTTCATCGACCTTGATTTCGTCGCGCGCGATTTTTTGCGACAGCGCAACGATTTCGCCGATCGTGGTCGGGCAAGCGGAAATGGCCTGGATCATGTCTTTCAGGCCGCCTTCGATGCGCTTGGCGATCTCGATCTCGCCTTCGCGCGTCAGCAGCGCCACGGCGCCCATTTCACGCATGTACATTCGCACGGGGTCCGTGGTGCGGCCGAAGTCGGAGTCGACGGTCGACAAGGCGGTCGCGGCGGCCGCTTCCACTTCATCGTCGCTGGTGACGGTGGCGACGTTGTCAGTCAACAACAGGCTTTCCGCGTCAGGGGCGCGCTCGTAGACGGCGATACCCATGTCGTTGAAGGTGGCGATGATGCCTTCGATCGCTTCCGGATCGATGATGTTTTCCGGCAATTGGTCATTGATCTCGGCATAGGTGAGGAAACCGCGTTCCTTGCCCATGTTGATCAAGCCCGTGATCTGCTTGCGGCGGCGTTCCAGGTCCGCTGCCGATGCTTCCGGATCGCCCAGTGCATCGGCCAGGCCGCCCTTGGCCTTGCGGTCGCGCGCTTTCGACACAGCCTTCAGTTCGGCGCGTTCGACGGCGTTCAGTGCTGCCACTTCATCGTTTTCCGGCGTGAATTCGCTTGGCTTGCGGCCACGGCGGCCCGGTACCTTGACGGTTGGCAGGAAGTAATTCGACGTGTCGATGGCGGCCAGGGCATCGGCGTCCGTGGTCTTGCTGACCACTTGCGCGCCGGTGATGATGGTCACGGGCGCCGCTTCAGGCTTGGCGCGCACGACTTTCGAACGGGCCGCCGTCACCACCTTATTCGTGGCGGCGCTTTCGCTGACCTTGCGCGGCGCGGCCGGAGCCTTGGCGCCAGGGGCGATCTTCACGCTTGGCGTCTTGGCCGGCGCGGCTTCAGCGGCCTCGGTCACGTCGGCAACGGCCTCGGCGGCCGGCGCGCTGACGGCCGCTTCCGCAGCCGCATCGGCTGGTGGCACGGCGGCCAGGCGCGAGCGGCTTTTCTTCACCACGGTGACGACGGTGGGCGCCGTCGTGACGGTGGCTTCCGGATTCGCTTGCGCATTATCGATGAAGTAAGATAAAGTCGTTTTGGGTACGGCAAGTGGTGCCGCGGCTGGGCGTGGCGCCTTGGCGGACAACGTTAAAGTTTTTGGCGTATTCTTCATGAGATATCTCTTAATGCGAGACCAGATGGTGTCGGCGCGAAGTGAATGATTCCACCTAAGCCTGCGAAACCGGACTCGATGGAGCGTATTGTTGCGGCTGCCGTGTTAACGGCAGCGGCGCCTGTCTATCGGGACGTTCAAAGCCCGCGCATCCGTCATGCGGAGCGGCGGGGCCGAAGCCGGGTCAGATAAATAAGCGATGTACATTGCGGAATGAAAAAAAGCCCGTACCAGAACGGGCTTGAATCTATTGTTGTTCAGTGAAGACACAGCGGAGAGCAAGATTATGCACGAAGGCCAGTTATCTGGATAATTGATAAGAGGAATATCCGATATCAAAAATACTAATAATTGGGGTCTTGTACCGCACTGCTCCTATCCCCTGCACACCTGAGCCAGACCGTCAAAAACGGGGTCCAGTCATCAGCGCAAGCCGACATTATACACATTTCCCGTATTTCGCGCTGCGTCCGCTGTAGTGCGAAGCCGCTTATCGCAGGTCAAGTTGCCAAAAAAGACAATGCACTTGCCTGTGGCGCGTGCTATGCTCCCCTTTTATAGCCCAACCAATGATGTCGATGACCAGCTCCACGCCAGACCAGCAAGCCCCAACTCCTGACACGCCAGTCGATGCAGCCCCAGCGGCGGCACCGGCCGCAGCGACCACGCCGGCGCCTGCCGGCCTGACCGCGCGCGCGCTGCTGAAGCAGTTCCAGGAGCAATTCCCGCCATTCCGCGATTGCCTGCCCTTGTCGATCGGTATCGACAAGCAGATCCTGGCGCGCCTGCCGGACCTGGACCGCAAGCTGATGCGCACGGCGCTGGGCATCCACACGGGTTCGCTGCGCTACCTGCGCGTGATGGAAAAAGCCAAGGTACGCTACGACCTCGACGGCACAGCCGGCGCGGAAGTGACGCAAACCCACCGCGACCATGCCACGCAAGTATTGCAGCAGCGCTTCAAGAAGGAAGCCGAGCGCAAGAAAGCCGAGCGCGACGCGGCCGCCGCCGAAGAAGCGAACCGCTTGCGCCTGGAAAAACTGAATCAGCTGACCGCGAAATTCTCGCGCAAAGGCTGATCCGGTTTCATGGACACAGCTGCCGCACCGCCACTGCCCCCGTATCAAGGCATCGCCCTCGAGCACGTCAAGCTGGTACGCACCAGCGACGATGCAAAAGCGGCCATGGCCGCCCTGCTGGCAGCGGACGCCATCGGCTTCGATACGGAATCGAAGCCGACGTTCGTCAAGGGCGAGTCTTCCACGGGACCGCATTTGATCCAGCTGGCCACCGACGACATCGCCTACCTGTTCCAGGTGGGCAGCACGCCGGCGCCGGCCCTGGCCGAACTCAAAGCCATCCTCGAATCGACCACCACCCTGAAGGTGGGCTTCGGCCTGTCCGACGACGTCAAGCGCCTGCGCAACAAGCTGGGCATCGCGCCGGCCCAGGTCCTCGACCTGTCCGTCGCCCTGCGCGGCGGCCAGCGCAACGACCTGGGCGCGAAGACGGCCGTGGCCAAGTTCTTCGGCCTGCACCTGCAGAAATCGAAAAAGATCTCGACCACCAACTGGGCCACCTCGCGCCTGACGGAAAAGCAGATACTGTACGCGGCCGACGATGCCCAAGTGGCCCTGCGCGTGTACCGCCGCTGGATCGCCGAAGGCGGCAAAGTCACGCCGCAAAAAGCCCCGCGCGCCAGCACGCCGCCTGCCCCGCCGCCCGCACCCGCCTGAAACCGGCGCCCTCCCGCAACATGAGCAAGAGCAAGTCCATCGGCACCACGCTTGACGCAATCGCCGCCGCCGAACAGGCGCTGGGGCGAGCGCTGCCCGCGTCCTATGTGCAATGGTTATTGGAGAACAATGGCCGCGCGCTGGGCGCCTTGAACGTATTTCCCGTGTACGACGCGGCCAATGCGCGCAAGACGTGGGAATCAATCGAGCGCCACTACAACACGGGCTGGCAGGAATGGCTGGAAAACGTAGATGGCGGCAACGATGCCGCCAGCCTGCTGCCCTTCGCCCAGTTCGGTACGGGCGATTACTATTGTTTTGACTATGCGCACGCGGGGCCATCGGGCGAGCCGGTGGTCGTGCTGTGGTCGCATGAAACAGGCGTCACCAGCGCGGTGACGCCCGACTTTGCTTCATTCCTCATACTACCCGGCCGCCCGGGCTGAAACCCGGCGACCGGCGCAGCCTTATTTGACGAGGCGCAAAGTCAGCGGATAGCGGTAAGTGATGCCATTGCTGGCCTTGACGGCCGCCACGATCGAGCACACCAGGTTGGCCAGCGCCACGATCCAGAACAGGAACAGGCCGATCAGCACGAACGACAGAATGAAGCAGACGAAATACCAGATGATCAGGGTGATCTGGAAATTGAGCGCTTCGCGGGCGTTCTCGGCCGAGAATTTATCCGCGTCATCTTTCTTGATCAAGTAAATGATCAGCGGCGCCACCCAGCTGGTGAACAGGCCGCCAACGTGGGACAGGATGGCGATCGTCGTATCTTGCGTACGACCCACTTCCGGCTGCGTGTTATCCATTATCATTCCCATCATTAGTTATAGATACTTCAATATAACAGCAATATTTCTTTTTGGAATGAAACATGTGCTACCGCAAGGGACTTTTTTTCATGTACCGCTTGTTGCCGCCTGCGCCAGCCGCCCCAGCGTGGCAATCGCCTCTTCCAGTTGCAGACTCCACGGGTGGCCGTAATTGAGGCGGATGCAGTGGCGAAACGCGCGCGTGGCGGAAAAGATGGGGCCGGGTGCGATGCTGATGCCGGCCGCCAGCGCGCTGCGGTGCAAGGCCAGCGCATCGATACCGGCAGGCATCTCCACCCAGACGAAATAACCGCCCTGCGGCCGCGTTACCCGCGTGCCGGGCGGAAAATGCACGGCGATGGCTTGCAGCATGGTGTTTTGCTGCGCCGCCAGGGTCAGCCGCAGCTGGCGCAAATGGCGGTCGTAGCCGCCCTGCGCCAGGTAATCGGCCAGCGCCATCTGCAGCGGTATCGGTGCCGACAGGCTGGTCGTCAGCTTCAGGCGCTCGACCTGGCGCGCATAACGGCCCGCCACGGCCCAGCCCAGGCGAAAGCCGGGCGCCAGGGTCTTGGAAAACGAGCTGCAATGCATCACCAAGCCCGCGCTGTCGTGGCTTTTCGTCAGGCCGGGGCGCTGCTTGCCAAAGTACAGCTCGCCATACACGTCATCCTCGATCAGCGGCACGCCATGGCGCGCCAGCAGTTCGACCAGCGCGCGCTTCTTTTCCGGCGGCATCAGGCTCCCCAGCGGATTCTGGAAACTCGTCATCAGCCAGCACGCCTTGGGCTGGTGGCGCTGCAGCAACTCTTCCAGCGCGGCCAGGTCGACGCCGTCGCGCGGGCTGGTGGCAATTTCCACGGCCTTGAGTTCCAGCCGCTGCAGCGCCTGCAGACACGCATAGAAGCTGGGCGACTCGATCAGCACCGTGTCGCCGGGCCGCGTGACGGCTTGCAGGCACAGGTTCAGCGCTTCCAGCGCGCCATTCGTGATGACGATGTCCTCGCTGGAAACGGGCACGCCGTCGAGCTGGTAGCGCAAGGCGATCTGGCGGCGCAGCTCGGCATTGCCCAAGGATAAATCCGTGACGGTGCTCCACGGGTCGAGGCGGCGCATGCTGGCCGACACGGCCCGCGCCAGCCGTTCCATGGGGAACAGAAGCGGGCTGGGAAACGCCGAGCCGAACGGCACGATATCGCGCGCGCCCACGGCGCCCAGCACTTCGAACACGAGGTCGCTGACGTCGACCGTGGTACTGGCGGCCAGCGGATGCGAACTGTCCGGCTCGGGCGCCAGCGCGGCGCGCTGCGGCGCCACGTAGTAGCCGGAGCGGGGACGCGAGACGATCATGCCGCGCGCCTCGAGCAAGTAATACGCCTGGAACACCGTCGACGGGCTCACGCCCCTGCGCGCATGCTGCTGGCGCACGGACGGTAATTTATCGCCTGGCAGCAACAGCTGCGTGCTGATCATGGCGCCGACTTCTTCCGCCAACTCTTCATATCGTTTCAACCCTGCTCCTCAAACTGATCCGTGGTTTTATGGCACAACTGATCCTGTCACAGTGACAGCACCCGGTATATGCTAGGGTAACAACATCCGGGCAGCAACACCGGCACGCGACACAGACCGACGAGACAGGTGATTTCCCCATGCGACTTTCCATGCTACTGCATTCCCCCCTCGTGCTGATGCTGGCCATAGCCGCGCCCGCTGCCATCGCCGCCAGCCACGACAGCCTGGAGCAGCGCATCAAGGCGTGCACGGCCTGTCATGCGCAACAGGAAAAGCACGATGCCTTCTTTCCCCGCATCGCCGGCAAGCCTGCCGGCTACCTGTACAACCAGCTGCTGAACTTTCGCGAGGGCCGGCGCCAGTATCCGATGATGAACTATATGGTCGAGCACTTGCCTGACGATTACCTGCGCGAAATCGCCGAGTATTTTGCGGCACAGCACCCTACCCCGCCGCCGGCCCAGCCCAGCGGCGCCGGCACGACGGCCCTGGCGCGCGGACAGCAACTGGTGCTGCGCGGTGACGCCGACAAAAAGATACCCGCCTGTATCGCCTGCCACGGCCAGCAACTGGCCGGCGTGGCGCCCGCCATCCCCGGCTTGCTGGGCTTGCCGCGCGACTATATCAATGCCCAGCTGGGCGCCTGGAAGAACGGCATCCGCCGCGCCCACGCTCCCGACTGCATGGCGCAAGTGGCGCAGCGCCTGTCGGACGCGGACGTGGGCGCCGTCTCGGCCTGGCTGGGCACGCAGGTGGCCAGCGCCGACGCGCGGCCCGCCAGCAGCATCGCCCTGCCCTTGCCGCTGCATTGCGGCGGCGTACCCGGCTCCAGCGCGCAGGTGGCGCCATGAAAAAATGGATGATCGCGGCCGGCTTGCTGCTGATTGCCGGCGGCAGCGCTAAATTCATTCTGTGGCCGGCGGACGACCTGGGACCGCCCGCCGTGGCCAGCACCCTGAGCCAGGAACAGCTGGTCGCGCGCGGCGCCTACCTGGCCAAGGCGGGCGACTGCATGGCCTGCCACACGACGCGCGGCGGCGTGCCGTATGCGGGTGGCCGGGCCCTGCAGACGCCGTTCGGCAAGGTGCTCTCGCCCAACATCACGGCCGACAAGGAAACGGGCATCGGCAGCTGGACGGCCGACGATTTCTGGCGCGCCATCCACAACGGCAAGTCGAAGGATGGCAGGCTGCTGTATCCGGCCTTTCCCTACACCAGCTACACCAAGGTGCAGCGTGAAGACAGCGACGCCCTGTACGCGTATTTCCAGAGCGTGCCGCCGCACAAGCAGGCGAATGCGCCGCACGCGCTGCGCTTCCCCTACAACCAGCAGATCGCGCTGGCCGCCTGGCGCGCCCTGTATTTCAAGCCCGGCGTGTACCAGCCGCTCACAAACAAAAGCATGGAATGGAACCGCGGCGCCTATCTGGTCCAGGGCCTGGGCCACTGCAGCGCCTGCCATAGCAGCCGCACGACCCTGGGCGGCAGCGACGACGGCCTGTCGGGCGGCCTGATCCCCGTGCTGGGCTGGTACGCGCCCTCGCTGACGTCGGATGCGGAAGCGGGCCTTGGCGACTGGGACACGGCGCATATCGTGGAATTGCTGCAAACGGGCGTCTCGCCGCGCGCCACCGTCTTCGGCCCCATGGCGGAAGTCGTGCGGCAAAGCTTGCAGCACATGAGCACGGCCGACGTGCAGGCGATGGCCGTCTACCTGAAGAGCCTGCCCGGCCCCGCGCAGCCCGCACAACGGGCGCCGCGCGATACGTCGGAGCAAGCGAGGCAGCAACTGGCGCTGGGCGCGAAACTGTATGAGGCGCAATGCGCGAGCTGCCACCAGGCCGATGGCAAGGGCGTGCCGCCCGGCTATCCGCCGCTGGCCGGCAACCGCGCGCTGACGACGCAGTCGGCCGTCAACGCCATCCGCCTCGTGCTCAACGGCGGCTTCGCGCCCGGCACCCGCGGCAACCCGCGCCCCTACGGCATGCCGCCGTTCGGCCCCGTCATGGATGACGCGGAAGTGGCGGCCGTGGTCACGTATCTGCGCGCGTCGTGGGGCAATGATGCGCCGGCCGTGTCGGCGCTGGAAGTCAATAAATACCGCAGCGTGCCGCTGGAATAGGAGACATGAAAAAGCCGGCTTGCGCCGGCTTTTTCATGAACCACAGCAATCCTCAGCGGAACTTGCTCTTGTGCCCCGTCTTCAAATCCAGCGCATAGCGCACGCCATTGTCCGTCAGCATGACTTCATCGGGAGGCTCTTCGCCGGCCAGGGCGCCGTCGATCAAAGGCAAGCCTTCGCCCTTGCGCATCAGGTCGTCGCAGCGCTCGTACACGTTGACGCAGCCGGTGGAGGCCATCAGCGATTGCACGATGGCCACTTTCCACGCGTCGACGCCGCCGGCGTTGAATTCGCAGATCAGATAGCCTTGCACGCCGCCGAACAGCTGCACCACCAGGCCGGGCAAGCCCTCGTCCTCGCCCTTGATCAGCGTCAGCAACTGGTTTTCACCGGCCTTCTTGATGGCTGGCAGTTTCTTCTCGATGGCGGCCTTGACCCGGCGTTTGATCAGCGCGTGGTCGACGGGTTCGTCTTCCTTGAAGCTCCAGATGCGCGCGCGGATCTGCGACTTCGAATTGTAGGCGGCACGGGCGATAAATTGCTTAGCGGAGCTTTGCACGATGGCCGTCGAGCCAGGCTTCATTTTTTCCTGCGGCTTGCCTTCGACTTTTTCAATTGCGGACGCGTAAATCCACGATTGGCCCAGCAAGCTCTTTTCCTTGCCCTGTTTGATGGTGATGATCAGCATGTAATTCCAGTAGTGTGAGCGGCGCGTGCCGGTCGTCGTATGTCCCACCGACATGATACCTCATGCCATCCTGTCGCAGCCTCCTGCATTCCATGCCGCCGCTGGCGCAGTCTGTCGCAGGGCGGTACGCAGGCGCGGCCGGCTGACATACCATGCAAGTATACCAATTCAAAACAGGGAGCAAGAATGACACAGCCACTTTTCCACCCGCGCCACCGCCGCCACGCCAGCGCCGCGACCGCCCTGCTGCTGGCCGCCTGCGCGCTGGCCATCCCGGCCGCGCCGGCGCTGGCGTCGCCGCTCGACTGGATTTCCGGCAACAGCATCCAGGGCAGCGGCAAGCTGCAAAAGCAGGCGCGCGACGTGGGCAGTTTCCATGCCGTGGCGCTGAACGTGCCGGGCACGGTCGAACTGCGCATCGGCAACACGGACAGCGTCACCATCGAAGCGGACGACAATATCCTGCCGCTGATCGACACGGCCGTGGAAAACGGCACCCTGCGCATCCGCCCCGCCAAGCGCAACGCCAATTTCCGCCAGAGCAGCCTGACCATCGTCATCCAGGCACGCCAGGTGGAACGCGTCAGCGTGGGTGGCTCGGGCAACATCACGGCGACGGGCTTGCGCGCCGAGAACCTGCGCTTCGACGTGGGCGGTTCCGGCTCCATCCATGCGCGCGACCTCGACAGCCGCCAAGTCTCCATTGCCATCGGCGGCAGCGGCAGCTTCAAGGCCAGCGGCAAGACGGAGCAGCTGACGGCGTCGATCGGCGGCTCGGGCAATATCCAGGCCGGCAAGCTGGCGGCGCGCGAGGTGCAGGTAAGCATCGGCGGCTCGGGCGAAGCGCAAGTGTGGGCCAAGGACGACTTGACCATCAGCATCGGCGGTTCGGGCGAAGTAAGCTACTACGGCGACCCGCGCATCAGCCGCAGCATGCAGCGTTCGAACAGCATCCGCAGCCTGGGCGCGGCACCGAATTGATCAATCACAAGGAAAAAAAGCCCGGATCGTTCCGGGCTTTTTGCGTTTCCAACAGTCAAATCAGCGGGCCGGCTTGACCGGTTCGCGGTCGATCAGGACCGTGTTGACGCTGTCCGTCAGCCAGATCTGGCCATCCTGGATCGTGCATTGCAGCTGCATGCTGCGCTGCGCCAGCTTGCTCATGTCTTGCGCCGCCTCGGATGGCAGGTTGATCACGGTCAGGTTCTTCGCCCGTTCCAGTTTATTCGCGATCTGCTTCCACCAGATGTGGCTGGTTGCGCCATAGCTGTAGACGATGACCTGCTCCGAACGGCCGCACGCCTTGAGGATGCGCTTTTCGTCGGGCTGGCCCACTTCGATCCACAGCTGGATGGCGCCCGTCAGGTCTTTCTGCCACAGGTCCGGCTCTTCCGTGTCGAACAGGCCCTTGGTGAAAGTCAGCGCCTCGTCGGCGTGGATGGCGAACGCCAGCAGGCGCACCATCATGCGCTCGTCCGTCTCGGACGGGTGGCGCGCCAGGGTCAGCGCGTGATCCTGGTAGTAATTGCGGTCCATGTCGGCGATCTGCAGATCGGCTTTGAAAATTGTTGCTTTGAGGGCCATCGTGTTTCTGTCTCGGTAAAGTGAATAGTGAAGTCGGTATCAGCGGAAAACCACCGTCTTGTCGCCATTTTTCAAAATGCGGTGCTCGACGAACCATTTCACGGCGCGCGCCAGCACCACGCACTCGACGTCGCGGCCGATGGCCGTCAGGGTTTCCGCATCCATCGCATGGTCGACGCGCTCGACGTCCTGCTCGATGATCGGGCCTTCGTCCAGGTCGCCCGTGACGAAATGGGCCGTCGCGCCGATCAGCTTGACGCCGCGGTGATGCGCCTGCGCATACGGCTTGGCGCCCTTGAAGCTGGGCAGGAAGGAATGGTGGATATTGATGGCGCGGCCGTCGAGCGCCTGGCACAGGCCGGGCGACAGGATTTGCATGTAGCGCGCCAGCACCACCAGGTCGATCTTGTGCGTGTCCATCAGGTCGATGATCTTCGCTTCCTGCGCCAGCTTGGCCGCTTCCGGCGCGCCGGCCGCCAGCGGCAAGTGGTGGAAGGGAATATTGTAGCTGGCCGCCAGCTGGTAGAACTCCATGTGGTTCGACACGATGGCGGGAATTTCCACGTTCAGCAAGCCGCTCTTGTAGCGGAACAGCAAGTCGTTCAGGCAATGGCCGATCTTCGACACCATCAGCATGACGCGCGGCTTGACGCGCGCATCGTGCAACTGGCCGTGGAAGGGGCCATTCAACTGCATGGCTTGCGACAGGTCGGCGAAGTCGCTGCGCAACTGGGCGTCGCTGACGGCGCCGTCTTCCAGCGCGAAATGCACGCGCATGAAGAACAGCTGGGATTCCTGGTCGCCGAACTGGGCGGAATCGAGGATGTTGCAGCCGCGTTCGGCCAGGAAGCCGGAGACGCGGTGCACGATGCCGCGCTGGTCCAGGCAGGACAGGGTCAGGATGTATTCGGGATGCGTCATGGTCGCGGAATCAGGTAAAAAGTAAGGCGATGCTCGGCTCAGCCACGCGCGCCGGCCATCGGCTGCGCTGCCGCGAGCCGGCTATTGTCGCACGGCCGGGCCTGTAAACATGCATTTTCCACACAAGCGGCATGGCTGCCCAGTGCGCCGACCTGATTGGCATTCATTTGATCCAGCACAAAGTCATCACGTTTTTCCACCTGCCAGACCCCATTCTCGCGCCAAACCGGCATCTGCCATGGAACCTGGCGCGCCATTGGGCGTCTATCCCTTTGCTTGTTTCACCATACGCCGCATCCGGTGCACCGGGTGTTTTCTGGATCCGCTTTTCATTGAGGTAGAACATGTTCCCAAACAGTATGTCCCCCAGTCTCAGCCCCGCCCTGAAGTCCCATCTCGAGGCCCAGTGCAACTTCGCCACGGAACTATCGCGCAAGATGTTCGATACGGTGCAGCAATTAAGCGAGCTGCATCTACGGCTGGCGCAAGACTTGCTGCAGGAGTGGAGCAGCGCCAGCCAGCAACTGCTGTGCGCGCGCGACACGGGCGAGCTCATGTCGCTGGCCGCCGGCCAGTTGCAACCAAGCGGCAACACACTGCGCCAGTACCAGCAGCAACTCGGCAATCTCGTCGCCAACGCCAATGTCGAAATGAACCGCACGGCAGAGAACCACCTGCCCGAAGCGAGCCGCACGGCCGTGGCCTTCGCTGACGAAGTGGTGCGCAAGACGGCCGAAGAAACGGAAAAAGCCACGCAGCGCCAGCGTGAAATGATCGAAAAAATGCACGCCACGGGCCACCGCGACGGCGCGGGCAGCAACCGCGATACCAGCAGGCAATCCGATCAGGCGCATTGAGCGCCTGTATCGACCACTTGATCCCCACTCGACAGCAAGGAGAGCGACATGGCTAGCAATCAAGGTAATGAACAGGGCAAAGGCACTGGCAGCAGCCAGAAAGCCAGCGAATCGGGCAGCGCCAAAGGCACGAGCAAGCGCGGTTTCGCCGCCATGAATGAAGAGCAGCAGCGCGAAATTGCCAGCAAGGGCGGCCAGGCAGCCCATCAAAAGGGCACGGCGCATGAATTCGACTCGGAAGAAGCACGCCGTGCCGGACAGAAAGGAGGCGAAGCCGTCAGCCGCAACCGCGAACACATGGCGGAAATCGGCCGCAAGGGCGGCGAAAGCCGGCAATCGGCCCAGCGCGCCAATGAAAACCGCGGCAGCACGACGGCGCGCAGCAGCACTGGCCGGCAGGGCGGCAAGGACGAAGACGACAAGGGCTGACCGGGGCTGGCGGGACCGGCCGGGCTGAGCGAGTTGGCCCGGCCGCGCGCGGCTTGACGCAGGAAGGCACGGGGCGGCCCTGGCGGCCCCGTGCAAGGCCTGGCGCAGCGCGGGGGGCGGCGGTATGGTACATTCTCGCCTTACCGACACCTCCGCGCCCCGTCCCGCCCTTCCCCGCATGCAGCCATCCCTGAAATACCTGAGCGCCTATTCCGAACAAACGCAAGCGCAAGTACAGCAACTGATCGCACAGGACAAGCTGGGCGACGTCCTGTTGAAACGCTATCCGAACGCACACGATGTGCGCAACGACAAGGCTTTATACCAGTATGTGCAGGATTTGAAGAATGAATTCCTGCGCAATGCCGAGCCCATCAACAAAGTGGCGTTCGACAGCAAGATCCATGTGATCCAGCATGCGCTGGGCTTGCATACCTCGATCTCGCGCGTGCAAGGCGGCAAGCTCAAGGCCAAGCATGAAATCCGCGTGGCCACCATGTTCAAGGAAGTGCCGCTGGAATTCCTGCGCATGATCGCCGTGCACGAACTGGCGCACGTCAAGGAAAAGCAGCACGACAAGGCCTTCTACAAGCTGTGCACGTATATGGAACCGCAGTACCACCAGTACGAATTCGACGTGCGCCTGTACCTGACCCAGCTCGACCTGTCAGGCCAGCGCCTGTGGCCGTAACGTCCTGTTCGTAACGTCCTGGTCATGCAGGCAGGGTTATGAAGTCAGGGGAAATCAGGTCATGAAGTCCACGTAACAATGCCGCCCGGCATCCACCGGGCGGCATTGTTCGTGTGCGCTGGCTTGTCAGCATCGCCGCCCCGTAAAACGGGCGGCTTTTTTACATGCGCGCCGGCATGGCCGGCACCATGTTCAGGCTCAGGCGGCGTTCTTGCGGCGAAGCATGAAGCCCAGCAGGCCCAAACCGCCCAGCAGCATGCCGTAGGTGGCCGGTTCCGGCACGGCGCTGACAGTGGCGGCGATATTGTCGACCTGGAAGGTGTGCAAGGCGCCCTCCTTCCACGTTGCCGACAGCAGATTGCTGAAACCCGTAAACGTGTAATCGGCAAAGGTGTGGCCGCCACCGAGGGTGAAGGTCTGGCTCACCGTGCCGCCGCCTACCTGGTGGCCGACGAACGTCACGTCAAAGGAACCGGGCAAGCTCACGAAGTCGGCCAGGCTGATCGAGCTCAGCGAGAAAGCGGCGCCATCGGCACGGCTCAGGGTGGTCGTCGACAGCGGTGTCGCACCGAGACCGGCCGAGCCGGCATAGGCGAAGCTATCCTGGTGTGCCGAGCTCAGCAACCCGAGGAAGCTGCTGTCGAAGTTGTAGCCGCCTTCGGAGTAGGAATTGAACACGGAACCGAAGTAGCCCGGTTGTTCCAGCGAATCGAAGCCGATCGTGGTGGTTTGTGCCTGGGCGCCGCCAGCGGCAGCCAGAATGGCGGCGACGGCGGCCGCTCGCATGAAGGTCATAGGTTTCAAAATAGCATCCTTTCGAGATGATGAAGTAGCGTGGTTGGGGCAACTTGAAACGGGTCGGCACCTTTTTTAGGGAGTCTGTACAACGCTCGTCGGTGTCCGACATTCCTAACTTTTGAACCATGACAGTAGACCACACCAATGCTTAAAAAGCATCTTCATTTTCAAAAAAACATGCTATCACGGCAATTTTATGGCCATATTTTTATTAATTAAGTCAACCAGCCCGATCAATTTTCCTGTGTGGAAATAAAAAAGCCATGCAGTGCGCACTGCATGGCTTTTCAAGCGACAGGAAACAGCTGACTGGCGGCGCGGCGACCATCCAGCCAGACATGGAACTACGGCGCGCACTCCTTCAGGCGCTGCACCAGCGCCGCAGGATCGGCGTCGGCATTCAGGAAGGCCGCGTGCGGCGGGCGGATGAAGCCCTGTTCCTTGCCGTTTTGCACGAAAGCAATCAAGCCGTCATAAAAACGGTCGACATTGAGCAAGCCGATGGGCTTGGCGTGCAAGCCCAGCTGGGCCCACGTGAGCATCTCGAACAGCTCTTCCAGAGTGCCATAGCCGCCGGGCATGGCGATGAAGGCGTCGGACAGGCTGGCCATCATCGCCTTGCGCTCATGCATGTCCTTCACGATGAACTGGCGCGTCAAGCCCATGTGGCCCACTTCGCGCTCGACCAGCTGGGTAGGGATAACGCCCGTCACCTCGCCGCCCAGGCGCAGCACTTCATCGGCGATCACGCCCATCAGGCCCACCTTACCGCCGCCATACACGAGCGAAATATTTTCCGCCACCAGCACGCGCGCCAGTTCGCGCGCCGCCACGGCATAGTCCGGCGAGACGCCCGCATTGGCGCCACAGTACACACATAAAGCCTTGATCACAGTAATCCCTACCCTTTCAATTCGTCGATCGCCGCCTCGACCTCGAGGCGTTCCTTGGCGTCCAGTGCCACGCACTCGGCCGCCTTTGCATACAGTGCCAGCGCTTCCGCCAGCTTTTTCTTTCCATCGAGCATGTTCAAGGCGCGCGCATATTCGCTGTGCGCCAGTGCCGAATACGGCGTCAGGGCCAGCGCCGTCTTGAAGTGCTGGTAGCCGTCTTCCTTGTTGGCGCCGTAGGTCAGGCCGCCTATCATGGTGCCGACCTTGTCGATAATTTCCGTATGATAAATCCCAAATGCGATATGCGCTTCCGCATGCATGGGCGCTATCGTCATCGTGCGGTCCAGGCTGTTGCGCACGCGCGCGCCCATGCCCTGCGCCAGGGCCTTGACGACGGACGTGCCCAGCGCATAGCGGCCCAGGCTGTAGGCATGCCAGTAGTAGCCGGCCGGATTGTCCGGCTGCTCGCTCTGCTGGCGCTCGCAGCGCTCGGCCACTTCCTCGTACATGTCGAGTTTCTGGCTATCATCCACTTCCAGGTGCGTGGCATAGATGCAGGTCGCCTTGTGCGCCACCGCATAGCCGGGCACGCCGACGGCCAGGCCCAGCTTCACGGCGCGCTCGAAGTCGCCCGCATGGAAGGCCAGCCAGGCTTGCACCAGCGCAGGGTGCGTGGGAAACGGTTCCACATCGCCCGCATGCAAGCGCGCCCAGGCCGCTTCCAGGGTTTGCGGCGTGTAACTATATGCTTCGTCCGGATTGGGGAATTGTTTCCAAGCCATCTCTCTCTCCTGTAATTGACGACGTGGCGCCAGCAGCCGCGTCAGTCGTTCTTGAGTTTGGTCACATACTCTTCCGACAGTTTGCGAAACAGCAAATGCGTTTCATTGCGCAGGTACGGTCCGATCAGCGACAGCACCTGGTAGCAGCCGCGCGCCAGCGCATCGGACATCGATTGCTGCTCGCTGTACTTGCGCGGATTGCGCACATACTCGTACGACAGCCAGTAGGTGGCGACGACGACCATATTCGTCGCCATGGCAGCCACTTCCATGTCCGACGCTTCAAGCGACTGTTCGCTGCGCAAGTCTTCGCACAGCTGCGTGGCCACCTTGATCTTGTGCGCCAGGATCAGCTTGAAGTGCAGTTCCAGCTTGCGGTTGCGCGACAGCAAATCGTTGAGGTCGCGATAGAAAAAGCGGTAGCGCCAGATCAGTTCGAACATCAGGTGCAGGTACAGCCAGACGTCCTCGATATTCGAACGGCGCCCGTCGGGCACGGTCAGGATGCGTTCGATTTCCGCCTCGAACTGGACGAAGATCGAGTTGACGATGTCGTCCTTGTTACGGAAGTGGTAATACAGGTTTCCCGGCGAAATGTTCATCTCTTCCGCAATCACGGTCGTCGTGATATTCGGCTCACCAAACTCATTGAACAGGCGCAGCGACAACTCCAGGATGCGTTCGCGGGTACGGCGTGGTGCTTTTTGTAGCATGGCGGGCAATCTCTCTGTGTTCTGCCTCAAGCATACCACCTAAGATAGCCGTAATGAAACACTCCGCCCACTGGCGCCGGCGAAAACCGCGGGCAAAAAAAAGCCTGCGCGAGCAGGCCGGAGGAATGCGGCGCCAGCTCAGGCGGCCGGCGCTTTTTTCTTCGCCGCCGGTCTCGCGGCGGGTTTGCTCACCGCTTTGCTCGCGGGCTTGCTCACCGGCTTGCTTGCGGCGCGCGGCGCGGCCTTGGCCGCCGGCTTGGCGGCAGCTGCTTTCGGCGCAACTTTCGGTGCGGCTTTCGGTGCGGCTTTCGGCGCCGCCTTCACGGCGGGCTTGGCGGCAGCCTTCCGCTTGGACGCCGGCGCGGCCTTGACCGACAGCGCCGCCACTTGCCGGCTCAAGGCATCGATCTGCGCGTGCAACGCGGCGATGTCCTGCTGCGTGGGCACGCCGATGGTGGCCAGCGCGCGCGCGACGCGCTCTTCAAACACCTGTTCCAGCTTGTCCCAGGAACCGCTGGCCTGCTTGCCCACGCCATCGGCCAGTTTGCCGACGCTGTCGCTGACGTTGGCCACCTTGTCTTCGGCCCGCTTCTGGAATTCCGTGCCTTCCTTCACCAGCCGGGAAAACACGCGTCCCCCCTCTTCCTGCGCCTTCGCAAAAGCGCCGAGGCCCGCTTGCCAGATCTGCTGCGCGGACGAGCGCGCGGCGCTCGCCAATTCCGTGTCTTCCGTCAGCTCCTTCAATTTCTTCACCATCGCCAGCTCCCGTCATGTGAAAGGCCATGCCACTTCATGGATGCGTTTTATTCTAGAGAGCAAAACTAGAGACGGGAGTCTAATTCGATGGAAAGCTGCTCCCCAACGTGCGCCAGCGCACGCGGGGGCCAATTGCCTGTGCGGCAAGCGCCTAGGCTGCCGCTTTCACCTGGCCATGCAGCAGCTTGTGCAGGCGGAAGCCTTCGCGGATATTCTCGCGCAGCACGGCGCCTTTCCACGGCTTGGTATAGAAGCGGTCGACGGCGCCGCGGTTGATGGCCGCCATGATGGGCGTCAGGTCGGCAAAGGCGGACAGCATGATGCGGAAGGTATCGGGGCACAGGTGCTTGACCCGCTCCATGAATTCGGTGCCGCTCATGAGCGGCATGCACTGGTCGCACAGGATCACCTGCACCTTGTGACGCGCCAGGATGTCGAAGCCCTCGGCGGCCGTCTGCGCCGTCAGGATGCGGTAGCCGTCCTGCGCCAGGAAGTCGCTGAGCACGTCGAGCATGAAGACATCGTCATCGACGATCAGCAAGGTTTGCTGCTCTTCGCTGCCGGCATCCTGCGGCGCCTGCAGCAGCTTGCCGCCCATCAGCATCTGCTCGAATTCTTCCTGCGGCACGGGGCGGCTGAAATAATAGCCCTGCATCTCGTCGCAGCCGTGGCGCCGCAGGTAGGCCAGCTGCGCATCGTTTTCCACGCCTTCGGCGATCACTTCGAGCTTCATGCTGTGCGCCATGCTGATGATGGCCAGCACGATGGCCGCGTCGTCCGGGTTGCTCGTCACTTCGCGCACGAAGGCGATGTCGATCTTCAGCTTGTCGATGGGGAAGCGTTTCAGGTAGGCCAGGCTGGAATAGCCGGTGCCGAAATCATCGATGGAAATCTGGATGCCCAGCGCCTTCAGGTTGCGCAGCACGGCGATGGTTTCCTCGGCATTCGACATCAGCGAGCTTTCCGTCAGCTCCAGCTCCAGCAGGTCGGGCGCGATATCGTGCTTGCGGATAGCCTTGAGCACCTCTTCTTCCAGGCCGCCGACGAAGAACTGGATGCCCGACACGTTCACCGACAGGTGCACGGGGCCGATGCTGCTGGCGCCCCACTCGCTGATCTTCTTGCAGGCCTCGTCGAGCACCCAGTTACCGACGCGCACGATAAGACCCGTTTCTTCCAGCAGGGGGATGAACAGGGCCGGCGAGACCATGCCGTGGCCGGGACGGCGCCAGCGTATCAGCGCCTCGGCGCCGCTGATGCGCCCCGAGATGATATTCACCTTGGGCTGGAAGAACAGCACGAATTCCTCGTTGTCGATGGCGCGCCGCAAGGCATTTTCCATGTCCAGCCGCGCCATCGACTGCGCGTTCATCTCCGCCGTGAAGAAGCGGAAGGCGTCGCGGCCCGCTTCCTTGGCGCGGTACATGGCCGTGTCGGCATATTGAATCAGGGTGTCCGCATCGGCCGCGTCATCGGGGAACACGGAAATGCCGATGCTGACCGTCACCGTCACCTCGTGACCCTGCAAGTCGAAGGGCTTGCGCATCGCCTCGCGGATCTTGTCGACCACGCCCACGGCATGCTGGGCGCCTTCGGGCAGCAGCAGGATGGTGGCAAATTCGTCGCCGCCAAAGCGGCCGATGGTGTCGCGCACGCGCAGGCAATCGACGAGGCGGCTGGAAAACTGGCGCAGCAGGTCGTCGCCGATGGTGTGGCCCAGGGTGTCGTTGATATTCTTGAAGCGGTCGATATCCATGAACAGCACGGCCACGGCCCACTGGTGTTCGGACGCCTGGGCCAGCGAATGGGTCAGCGAGGCGTAGAACTGGCTGCGGTTCGGCAAGCCCGTCAAGGTATCGAAATGGGCCAGCTTCATCAGGCGCTGTTCGGCATCCTTGCGTTCCGTGATGTCGCGCGCCACGGCCACCAGGATCCAGCTCTGCCCCGAACGCAAGGTACGCCGCTGCACTTCCACCGACAGGGGCGAACCGTCCTTGCGCTGCAGCTGCAATTCCGTCATCGGGCCGCCCTGGTCGCCGGCCAGCAGCTTGTTGTACAGCTCTTCCAGCTGGGCTTCGCCCTCGTGCGCGCGGCCCGGGCCCACGCGCAGGAAATCCTCGCGCTCGAAACCGAGCATGCGGCAAGCCGTCTGGTTGACGTCGACGAAGCACATGCCGGCGCGGTCGACGAGGAAAATCGCATCGGCTGTGGCGTCCATCGCCAGGCGGAAGCGGCGCAGGTCTTCGTCGAGGCGGATGCGCGCCGCCATGTCCAGGGTCAGCTGCTCATGGTGGCGCTTGATTTCGTCGTACAGCAGCAGGTTGTCGTAGGCGACGGCGATCTGCGCCGCCACCGTGGCGGCGACCCGCTCGTCGACTTCGGAAAATTCATTCGCGCCCAGCTTGTCGACCAGGTACAGCCAGCCGTGGCTGCGCTCGCGCGAAGCGATGGCCACCCCCAGGAAGGAGTGCACGGGCGGGTGCGTGTCGGGCAGGCCCAGCGCAGCGGGGTCGCCCTTCAAGCCGTTGACCCGGTAGGGCTGGCGCTGCTCCAGCAAGCGGTTCAGGATGCCCATGCGCGGCGTGCTGGCGATGCGTTCGAGGTTTTTCTCGGTACCGCACGAGGAAAAATAGCTGAGCTTTTCGGCGCCCTCTTCCAGCACGCCGATGCAGGCGTACTTCGAGACGCAGATATTCTGCGCCACCTTGCAGCCCGCCTCGATCAGGGCGCGCGGATCGCGTTCGGCGCCCAGCTCGATACCTAGTTCGATCAGGGCCGTCAGGCGCAGGCTTACCGCCTGCAAGCTCGACAATGAGCGCGACAAACGCTCCGTCATGACACCGAGGTCTTCGGGAATGACGGCCTGGCCCTCGCGCTGGCTGGCCAGTTGCGAAATCTGCTGGCTGCTCGATTCGAGTTCGTCGAGGTAGCCGCTGACCTGGTGCTCGATACCGGCCAGCTTGCCCGTGGCGGGAAGGGCCGCAGCGCCGCTGTCGCCCGACGGCGCCGGCACCTGGGCCGTCGCCGGCATCAGTCCCAGCGCCTCGTTGACGGTGCGCACGATAACCTCAGGGTCGGACGGCTTGGGCAGCACCCAGCGCACGCCGCACGCCTGCGCCAGCAAGATCGCTTCCTGCTCGCGGTAGGTGGCCGTATAAAAGATGATGGGCACGTCGGTCAGCGCGGGGTCGGCATGCACGCGCGTGACGAATTCGTAGCCGTCCATGTTCGGCATGAGGATGTCGGAGATGATCAGGTCCGGCCGCTCGGTGCGCAGGATTTCCAGCGCGTCGGCGCCATTGGCCGCTTCCAGCAGGCGGTGGCCGCCGTAGCCGAGCAGCGCCGTCAGGAACTCGCGGTTCAGCACATGATCATCGACGATCAGGATGGTGGCTATGTCGTTTTTAACTGGCGTCGACGGCGCCCCGGGTAAAAAAGACTCCAGCTCCGCGACGAACAGATCGGGCTCGATCGGCTTGCCGATGTAGCCATTGAAGCCCGCTTCGAGCAGGCGTTCGCGGTCGCCCACCATGGCCAGCGCCGTCACGGCCAGGGCCGGGATCTTGCGCAGCTGCGGGTCTTTCTTCAATTCAGCCACCACGCCATAGCCGTCAAGCTTGGGCAAATGCACGTCGCAAATGATCAAGTCCGGCAATTCGCTGCGCGCCATGCGCACGCCCTCTTCGCCGTCATAGGCGGCCAGCGGCGTGTACCCGAAGGCGCGCAGCAAGTACACCATCAATTCCATATTGGTGGCGTTATCTTCGATAATCAGGATACGTGCGGACAATTAGCGCCCCCAATAAAAACTGCATGAATCATTTTCCGCCTGCGTTCATCTTTCCGCATGCGCGGCCAACATAACAATCCTATAACATCTTGCCATACATTCAGAGAAATATCTGGCTACCGTGCGCCTGCTGAACGGCGCAAGCGGCCTCAAGAACAAACTTTTTCCGACTGTCTTCCGACGTTAGCTTAATACAGTACGCCAGTGGAAAACAGCATTTTCTGCCCATTGCTCTGTTAAACACGAGCAACAGCAGAGTCAAAAGAGACAGTCTTGCCATGCAGACAAAACACAACAGGACTCAGGCGAAATGGGGAGCGGAGGGGGGCTGGACGACTTCGTTCTTGATAGTGATTTCTTCCAGCAGCTGGCGCAGCACGCGCGCATCGCTGGCCAGCGCCACGTGGCCGATGCCGCCGAAGGCGATATTGCGCGCGCCGGGCAGCTGCGCGGACGCTTGCGGCGCGACGATATTGTCGTGGTGCGAATACATCGAGGTGATCAGGGCGCGCGTCTCCGGCGTTTCGCTGGCGGCCAGCTGCGCCAGCCAGGCGCTCGGTGCGCCATCGACACGGCTCATCTGCCGCGCATTGGCGCCCGCCGCCAGGTTGGCCAGCACGGTGCCGTGGTGCGGCGTGCCGATCGTGACGATGCGCACCACGCGGGCCGCGCCATGGCGGCGCAGCCAGGCGCGCGCCACCAGGCCGCCCATGCTGTGGGCGACGAGAATCACGCGGTCGCTGCCCGTGCGGGTGCGCAGCTCGGTGATGGCTTGCTCGACCTGCGGCACGAACGCCTCGATGTCGCCGTTGATCGGTTCCAGATCGATCGCCTTGTGCACGATACCGGCCCGTGCCAGCTGCAGGCTCAGCTTTGTCCAGTAGCCGCCGTTGCACACATAGCCGTGCACCAGCAGCACGGGCAGGCCCTGGCCAGTGATGGTGTCGGCCGCATGCAGGCGCGGACGCACCATGCCCCATGAAGAAGTCCACAGGGTGGCGCGCAATTCGCCAAAAAACAGGCACGCCGCGCCCATGGCGCCCAGCTGGTATTCAGGCGGCACGGGGCTGCCCAGGCGCCGGCTCTCCCAGAAATTGCGCACGACGATCAGCGCGCGCACGGCCAGCAGTATGGCCAGCGCCAGCAGCACGGCCAGCAGCGGCGACGCGATGCCCCACGCCTGCATGGCCAGGTACGCCAAGCCCAGCACGGCCAGTACTTGCAGCAGCATCAGCCACTTGAGGATGCGCGCGATCATGCCGTCGTCGCAGCAGAGACGGGAACGGGCGCGGGCTTGCCCGTCAGCTCCCGCGCCAGGCCGCTGGCCAGGCGCGCGGCCAGCGCATAGATCGTCAATTGCGGATTGGCGCCTATCGAGGTGGGGAACAGCGAGCCGTCGTGCACGGACAGGTTGCGCACACCGTGATAGCGGCCATCGGCGCCCGTCACGCCCAGGCGCGCATCGTCCGACATGGCGCAGCCGCCCATCACGTGGGCCGACACCACGCGCGCCAGCAGCGCCTTCATCGGCAAGTCGCCGATGGCCTGCTTCGCCTGCGCCCAGCTCGTGTAGTGACTGGCCATTTCATGCACGGGATAGACGCTCCTGGCGCCGGCGGCGAACTGGATTTCCGCCATCGACAGCAGCGCACGCCGCACGCCATCCCAGATGAATGGCGTGAGCGGATAGTCGAGCACGGGCGCGCCGAAACCGTCGATGGACACCATGCCGCCGGCCGCATCATGGTGAAAGCCGTCGCGCAGCAGCGCCAGCAAGGCATGCGCATGGGGGAATTCGCGCATGGTGCGCGCATGCTCGTCGCCGAAGCCGCCCATGGTGGTGGCCATCAGCAGCGGGTGCAAGGGCGGCGCTTCGAGCTTGTAGCCGATGGGACCATCGATGGGCGCCATGTGCAGGAAATGGTCGGAATAAATCGTCTGCGGCGCGCCCGCATAGGCGTCGACCCTCTGCGTGAACAGGCCCGCCGACACCACGGTCGGATGCAAGAAGGTGCGCCGGCCCAACAAGCCGTGCGGGTCGGGCGCCTGCGAGCGCAGCAGCAGCGCGGGCGAGTTGATGGCGCCGCCGGCCAGCACAAAGTGTTTGGCGCGCAGCGTCAGGCGCACGCCCGTGGGCGCCTGCCCGGAGGCGTCCAGCGCCGTCACCTGCAGGCTGTCGACGCGCTCGCCCTTGAAGATGAAACGCTCGGCGCGCGCATGCACGAGCAGGCCTGAGCCCAGCGCCAGCGCCGACGGGATCGTCGTCACCAGCATCGACTGCTTGGCGTTGGTCGGGCAGCCCATGCCGCAGTAGCCGAGATTCCAGCAACCGTTCACGTTGCGCCGGATGGCGGCCGTGGGGATGCCCAGCGCCGTGGCGCCACGGCGCAATAAATCGTTGTTTTCATTGGGCGGCGCGGCCCAGTCGCTCACGTGCAGGCGTTTTTCCATCATGGCGAACCAGGGCGCCATGGCATCGACGCCATAGCCGGACAAGCCGAAATGCTTGCGCCAGTATTCAAGGGTGCCGGACGGCGTGCGGAAACTCGAGGTCCAGTTGACGGTGGTCGAACCGCCGACCGTGCGTCCCTGCAAAATATTGATCGCCTTGTCGCGCGTCTTGCGCGCGGCCGAATCCTGGTACAGCGCGGGATAGGCCTGCGCTTCGCGCATCTTGAAGTCTTGCGACGACTTCAAGCCGCCCTCTTCGACGATCAGCACTTTGAGGCCGGCCAGCGCGAGGATTTCCGCCGTCACGCCACCGCCTGCGCCGCTGCCGATGACGACTACGTCCGCCTCGAAAGTGCGGTCGGCGGCCAGGGTGCTGGCGTCGGTGACGTTCCAGCCTGCGGCCAGGCCGGCGGCAATCGGGTCGGGTATGGGGGATGTGCTCATGGTGGCCTTATGCGCTCAGTTCGGGCAGCGGTCCCGGATAGCCGATGGCGGCCCAGTGGGCGGCATCGGCATACCAGGCGCCGAGGATCAGGTCGTGCAGGGCCAGGTAAGCCGTCTGCAGTGTCGCCAGGCGGTGCGTGCGCCACGACTGCAAAAAGGCGGCCACCTGGGCCGGCTCGGCGTCAAGCCAGCCTTTGTCAACGCCGGCGACGAAGCGCCGCGCGGGCGCCAGCGCCAGCAGGCCAAACAGATCCTGCACTTCCTGTTGCGCCGCCAGCGGCAAGCCACGGATGGCCGTGTCCACGCCGGCGATGGCGCCGTCCAGCGCCGCAGCCCGCGCGGTGGCGTCCCGAGTCAGTGCGCTGCCCAGCATGGCCGGCACGATGGCCGCCAACGCCGCGCGCGCCTCGCCATCGAGCACGAATCGTCCCGGTAGCGCCGGTCCGCGCACGAGCCGGTACGCGGCGCCGCCGGCGGCCAGCACAGCGGCGCCGAGCACGCCCAGTTTCAGAAACGATCTGCGTCGCATCCCCATGCCTCCCCTTGTTTTGTACGGCCTTTTGCAGGCCAGTGTACGCCAAAGGGAGCTGCGCTCCGCGCGCAAAAACTAGAGCGACCCGTCTAGTTCGCGCGACGGGAAGCACAGCAGCAGCATGGCCAGCAGCGCCGCCAGCGCGCCGCCGATGGCGATGCTGGGCAAGCTAAAGGCGACGATCAGCGCACCGCCGAGCACGCCACCGGCCGCCGTGCCCGCATTAAAGGCGGCGATGTTCAGGCCCGCCGCCACGGCGTCGCTGCCCGGACAATGCCGTTGCGCCAGGCGCAGCAGCCGCATGGTCGACAGGGTGACGAGGGCAAAGAACAGCAAGCCCAAGGTGCCGCACAGGGCCAGCATGGCCAGGGGCTGGGCGCGCAGCACATAAAACGCCAGCAAATTGAGCGCCAGCGCGGCCAGTGCCAGCACGGTGGAACGCAGCGCGTGGGGCCTATCGGCGCACCAGCCGCCCAGCAGGTTGCCGCCGATGGCGCACGCGCCAAAGCACAGCATGGCGGCGCCCAGCCAGCCCGCATCGAGTCCGCCCAGCTGCAGCAGGAATGGCGAGATATAGGTGAAAAAACTGAAGGTGGCCACGCTGACCAGCGCCGCCACGCCGGCCGCCAGCAGCAGGGGCGGCTGCAAGATGGCGCGCAAGCTGGCCAGCGCCGATACGGCGGCAAGCTGCTGACGCGCGGCGGGCATGGCGAAGCGCAGGCCGGCGCCGCCGCACAAGGCCAGCACGCCGATGGCCGCAAATACCCAGCGCCACGACGAGACGGCGCCCAGCCACGTCCCCAGCGGCACGCCGCCCGCCAGCGCCAGGGTCAGGCCCAGCCAGACGATGGACAGCGCCCTGCCCGCGCGGGACGGGTCGACCAGGCTGGTGGCCGCATGCGAGGCGACGGCCATGAACACGCCATGCGCGAGGCCCACGGCAAAGCGCACACCGAGCAGCGCGCCCAGTGCCGGCGCCGCCGCCATGGCCACGCTGCCGGCCGCCAGCACCAGCATGGTGCCCACCAGCACCTGGCGCGTGGGCCGGCGCGCCAGCATGGCCGTCAGGATCGGTGCGCCGATGGCCGCCCCCAGCGCATACGCGGCAATGGCGCCGCCGGCCGCCGCCACGCTGGCGTGCAAGTCGCGCGCCATGGGGGTCAACAAGCCGGCAGCGATGAATTCGGACAAGCCGAAGGCGAAGCTGCACAGGGAAAGAAGATAAATGGCGGGCGGCAGGGAAGCCGCGGCGCGGACAGAAACAGGGGACATGACGGCTCCAGTACAGGCAAAACGCCATGCTGGCCCCTGGATCACCATCTGTAAAATATCTTATTTATCTCGAAATAAGACCTTGCAAGTCTCAATGCGAGGCAGACAGCCGCAACTGCTCCAGCAGCCGCTCGCACACGGGCAACGTGCGCTGCGGGTCCCACGCCATGTACAGGTCGAGCTGGCGCAGCGCCTCGGGCGCGCTGCTTGCCAGCGGCAGCATGACCACTCCCGCTGGCTTGGACGCCGCCAGGCTGGCCGGCAGCAGGGCCACACCAAAACCGGCCGCCACCAGGCCCAGCACCGTTTGCAAGCAGCGCGCCTGCTGCACCACGCGCGGCACGAAGCCCGCATGCAGGCACAGGCTGGCCAGCTGGTCGTGGAAACCCTGGCCCAGGTCGCGCGGGGAAGCGACGAAATCGTCGTGGGCCAGGTCCGCCAGGTCCACGTGCGTCAGCCCCGCACAGCGGTGGTCCAAGGGCAGCGCGATCACGATGTCTTCGCCCGACAGGCGCTCGAAGCGCAAGCCCGGCGTGCTGCGCCCGGGAGCGCGCAGCAGCGCGATATCGATGTCGCCCCGCTCCAGCCACTCGACCTGCTGCTGCGTCGACGCTTCGCGCAAGGTAAATTGCACGGCGGGCGAGGCAGTGCGAAACGCGCGCAAAGCATCGAGCACGTGGGCGTAGGGCGTAATGTGGATGAAGCTGAGGCGCAAGTGGCCCTCGATGCCCTGGGCCACGCGGCGCGTGGCGGCCACGCCCTCTTCCAGGCTGGCCAGCACCTGACGCGCCGTGGCCAGAAAAGTGCTGCCGGCCGGGGTCAAGGCGACCTTGCGGTTCGTGCGTTCGAAGACTGGGTAGCCGAGCAGCTCTTCCAGCCGCCGTATCGCCTGGGACAGCGGCGGCTGCGCCATGTGCAGCCGTTCGGCCGCGCGGCGAAAGTTCAGCTCCTCGGCGACGGCAATGAACTGGCGCAGCAGCCGGGTCTCGATCATGGGCCTTTTTTGGCTACCGCCAGGATATGCCGGGCGATGCCGCGCAGGATATTGACTTCTTCCGTTTCCAGTCCCGTGCGCGAAAACAGGCGTTTCAAACGGGGCATGAGCTTTTTCGGGTTGTCGGCGTCGAGAAAGTCGATGGCGACCAGCGCCTGCTCCAGATGCGCGTACATGCCGTCGACCTGCGCCAGGCTGGCCGCGTCGCCATGAAAACCGACGGGGCTGGCCATTTGCCCATCGCCGAGCGCCGCCACGCGGCATTCATAGGCGACCACCTGCGCCGCCTGCGACAGGTTCAGCGAGGAATACTCGGGATTGGCGGGGATGTTGATCAGCACATTGCACTGCTCGACGATCTCGTTGGGCAAGCCGAAGCGCTCGTTGCCGAAGATGACGGCCGCGTGCAAGTCTGCGCCGGCCGCCAGCTGGGCCGCAATGGCGCGCGGCGCCGTGACGGGCGGCGAAAATTCGCGCAACCGGGCCGACACGGCGGCCGCGTAATTGCAGCCTTCGAGCGCCTCGGCGATCGAGCCGACGATGCGCGCGCCCGACAAAATATCCTGCGCGCCGCTGGCGAAGGCCACCGCTTCCGCATCCGTCAAGGCGTCGGGAAAGCGGGGGTTGACCAGCACCAGATCGGAAAAACCCATCGTTTTCATGGCGCGCGCAACGCCGCCAATGTTGCCAGGACGACTAGTTTCGACAAGAATAAATCGCAGGCGTTTGAAAAGAGACGTGTTGATTTCGGGCAGATTCATTTAAAATAGCGCTATTGCGCGGTATCGATACAGGAAATTTCGGGAAACGGAGTCACAAAACGCTGACGCCAGGCCGGGATTTTAACCACTTCGGCACCGCTCCGCTCTTTAATTCATTCTTGCACTCTATCGTACCGGCGCCGCAAGGCGGCCATGGGCGGTCGCGTGCTTTTAACGGAAGCTCACATGCACCCAATGCTCAACACGGCGATCAAAGCCGCCCGCCGCGGCGCCGCCGTCATCAATCGCGCCTCTTTTGACCTCGACCGCGTCGTCGTCACGGAAAAACAACATAACGATTTCGTCACCGACGTCGACCAGGCGGCCGAACAAGCCATCATCGAGGTGCTGTCCAAAGCCTACCCGGACCACGCGTTCCTGGCTGAGGAATCGGGAGCTTCCGCCAACTCGCACGACGAGAATGAATATCAGTGGATCATCGATCCGCTGGACGGCACCACCAACTTCATCCACGGTTTCCCGCAATACTGCATCTCGATCGCCCTCGCGCATCGCGGCGTCGTCACGCAAGCCGTCATCTACGACCCGGTACGCAACGACCTGTTCACGGCCACCAAGGGCGCCGGCGCCTACCTGAACGAAAAACGTATCCGCGTCACCAAGCTCGACCGCATCTCGAACGCCCTGCTGGGCACCGGCTACGTGGCCGGCAGCGCCCGTGCGCTGGACGAATACCTGAAGATGTACGCGATCATGGGTGAACGCAGCCAGGGCGTGCGCCGCGCCGGCTCGGCCGCGCTGGACCTGGCCTACGTCGCTTGCGGCCGCCTGGACGGCTTCTACGAAAAAGGTCTGAAGCCTTGGGATATCGCCGCCGGCGCCCTGATGATCACGGAATCGGGCGGCATCGTCGGTGAATTTTCCGGCGAATCGGACTACCTGTACAAGGGCGACGTCATCGCCGCCAGCCCGAAGATCTTTGGCCAGATGATCACCCTGCTGACGCCATTCGCATAAGGTTGCGCACGCGGCATCCATGAAAAAACCAGCCTTGGCCGGTTTTTTGCATTCAGGGGCTGACCTGCCCCGCCACGACAAAGCCCAATGTCATTGCCACCACCATCGCCGCGCCCGTCGGCGTGGGTGGCGTGGGCGACGGCAGGTCGAACCAGCGGCACACGGCGCCCACCAGCAAGCCCAGCAGCGACCCTGCCAGCATCACGTTCATGGCGCCTCCCGTTTCATGTCACGGCGCTGCAGGTACAAGCCCGTGAGCCAGTAGCCGCAACTGGTCAAAAACACCAGCAGCGCGACGCCCAGCACGGGCGGCGCCGGCACGGGAATGTGCGTCAGCTGGCAGATGAAACCCACGACAAAAGCCAGCAGCAGGCCCAATATCACTTTTTTGTAATACATAACGTTCTCCTAGAAGGCGAAGCAGCTGCAGCCCAGGGTGCCCCAGAAGCCGGAAAAATCGGAAATCGGCACGGCCGACTTGCGCGCCCGGTCGTGGGCGTGCGCATGCACGCCGCAGGCGCCCGCGCACTGGTGCGGCAGCATGGTTTGCGTTTGCGCTTGCTTGGCCACGGGCCGGTAATGGCCGGGCACCGTGCGCACGGGCGACCACTCGGGCAGCACGGGAATCGGTGGCGGCGCCAGATTGGTGAACTCCGCCTGACCGTAGACGACCTTGCCGCCCACCATGGTCAGCACGGATTCGATCGACTTGATCGCCTCTTCCGGCACCGTGAAATAATCGGCCGACAGCACGGACAGGTCGGCCAGCATGCCCTCGCGGATACGTCCCTTCTTGCCTTGCTCGCTCGAGAACCAGGCGCTGCCCGCCGTCCACAGTTCCAGCGCCGTGTCGCGCGACAATCGCCCCGCCGCATCCGTCAGGGCCAGGCCGCCCACGGTGCGCCCCGAAACCAGCCAGTACAGCGCCGTCCACGGGTTGTAGCTGGCGACCCGGGTCGCATCCGTGCCGCCGCCCACGGGCACGCCCGCGTCCAGCATGCGCTGCACGGGCGGCGTGGCTTTCGCCGCATCCGCGCCATAGCGCTCGACGAAGTACTCGCCCTGGAACGCCATGCGGTGCTGGATGGCCAGGCCGCCACCCAGCGCCTTGACGCGGTCGATATTGCGCGGGCTGATGGTTTCCGCATGATCGAACAGCCAGTGCAGGCCGCCGAACGGCGTGTCGCGGTTGACCTTCTCGAATACATCGAGCATGCGGCTGATCGATTCATCGTAGGTGGCGTGCAGGCGGAACGGCCAGCGCTGCTCGACCAGGTGGCGCACGACCTTTTCCAGCTCGTCTTCCATGCCGGCCGCCAGCTCGGGGCGCGGCTCGAGGAAATCCTCGAAGTCGGCGGCGGAAAACACGAGCATTTCGCCGGCGCCGTTATGCCGGTAAAAGTCCGTGCCGTCGCCGGGCTTGATCATGCCCGTCCACTTCTGGAAGTCCTGCAGTTCCGCGCCCTTGTTTTGCGTGAACAGGTTGTAGGCGATGCGGATGGTCAGCTGATCTTTTTGCGCCAGCTCGTCGACGACGGCGTAATCCTCGGGATAATTCTGAAAGCCGCCGCCCGCGTCGATGGCGCTGGTGATGCCGAGGCGGTTCAATTCGCGCATGAACTGGCGCGTGGAGTTCACTTGCAGTTCGCGCGGCAGGCTCGGACCTTTCGCCAGCGTGGCATACAGGATCATGGCGTTCGGGCGGGCGATCAGCAAGCCGGTCGGGTTGCCGGCCGCGTCGCGCACGATTTCGCCGCCGGGCGGGTTCGGCGTGTTCTTGTCGTAGCCGACGGCGCGCAGGGCGGCGCGATTCAGCAGGGCGCGGTCGTACAGGTGCAGGATGAAGACGGGCGTGTCGGGCGCGGCCGCGTTAATTTCATCGAGGGTGGGCATGCGTTTTTCCGCGAACTGGAATTCCGTCCAGCCGCCGACCACGCGCACCCATTGCGGGTTCGGCGTGCGCAAGGCCTGTTCCTTGAGCATGCGCAAGGCGTCGGCCAGCGAGGGCACGCCTTCCCAGCGCAATTCCAGGTTGTAGTTCAAGCCGCCGCGGATCAGGTGCAGATGCGAGTCGTTCAGGCCGGGAATCACCGTGCGGCCAGCCAGGTCGATCACCTGCGTGGCCGGGCCGCGATGACGCATCACGTCTTCCACGTCGCCCACGGCGAGAAATTTGCCATCGGCGATGGCGACGGCGGACGCCAGCGGCTGCGTCCTGTCGACCGTGTGGAAACGGCCGTTGAGCAAGATGGTGTTTGCGTGCATGGGAACTCCCGGATCAAATGAAAAAACGGCCCCGCCGGCGGGCGGCGAAGCCGGAGTCAGTGAAAATCAATGGCCTTCGCTGGCGTTGAACATGGATTTGGCGTAGATCAGGCCCAGGCCATAACCGCCGCCGTGCGCCACGGCCGTTGCCACCGTTTCATTGTAGGTCTCGCCGCGGGCCCAGTCGCGCTGCAGTTCCAGCAAGTATTGCACGGACGTCATCGGCTGCGCACCCGCCTGTATCATGCGCTGCATGGCCATCGCATGGGCTTCGTCGGAGACGTCGCCGCTGGCGTCGGCGATCACGTAGACGTCAAAACCCTGTTCCAGCGCCGACAGCGCAGGTCCCACGATGCAGACGGAGGTCCACAGGCCGGCCAGCACGATCTTGCCCTTGCCGTAGCCATTCACCTTGTCGGCGATGCGCGCATCTTCCCAGGTGTTCATGCTGGTGCGGTCGATCGGCGCCTGGTCCGGGAAGACGGACTGGATCTCGTCGAAGATCGGGCCGGAGAACGATTTCGCCGCCACCGTCGTCAAAATCGTCGGCACCTTGAATTCCGCCGCCGCCTTGGCCACCAGGGCCGCATTGTTGCGCAGCAGGGCCAGGTCGATGGAGCGGGTGGCGAAGGCCATCTGCGACTGGTGGTCGATCATGATCAGGGTATGATCGTTCGGGGTCAGCAGTTTTTGGGCGGCTTGGGCGGTGGCGATAGGCATGATGTTTTCCTTAGTGAAAATAATTGAATATAAAAAAAGAGATGTCGTTATACGGTGCTTCTGCTCCTGCCCTTGCGTCACGCTGTGTGTGCCGGGCCAGTGCTATGCAGTATGGACGAGATACTTTGAAAACAAAAACGGAAAGAATGCCAAGCTATGTGCAATTTTTTCGATGATACAAAATAACCGCGGCGGCGACCTGACCATCAAGGGAGAAAACATGGGATTTGAATTCAGGGTCACGGCCAGCCTGGCGCCGGAACAGCGCCAGCACATCGCGCAGCTGCTGGCGGCACGGCCGCAGGCGTCCGGGACCATGTCCGACACGGACGCCAGGCTGACGGATGCGGGCCTGTATATATGCCAGTACCTGCGCCCGGACCCGTGGCATGGCCTGGACGCCGTGCGCGCCTGGCTCGATGCGCAGGGCGTGCGCTACACCGTCGACGAGATCGACGACTAAACGCCTTTTCTTTACTTGCGACATTGCAAACCTGAAACAAAACAGGCGCGTTTTTGCCAGGCTGTTATACTTCGCGTGTGCGGCACATATGACCAGTCCCCTTGCCGCTGTCTTTCGACCCCTAATCTGATTGCCTGCGACTGGCGCCCCACGATGGCGACAGGCCGATCTCACAATAAAGTTACCATGTCCTTTTCCTCCCTCGGATTGTCCGACGCTATCGTACGTGCCGTTACCGAACACGGCTACACCGTGCCGACCCCGATCCAGTCGCAGGCGATTCCCGCCGTGCTGGCTGGCGGCGACTTGCTGGCCGGTGCACAAACCGGTACCGGCAAGACGGCCGGCTTCACCCTGCCCGTGCTGCACCGCCTGTCGACGGACGCCAATGGCGCATCCATCACCAGCAACACCTCGACGCGCCCGATCCGCGCCCTGATCCTGGCCCCGACGCGCGAACTCGCCGCGCAGGTCGAGGAAAGCGTGCGCGCCTACAGCAAGTACACCAAATTGAACTCGACCGTGATCTTCGGCGGCGTTGGCATCAACCCGCAAATCAAGCAGCTCAAGCATGGCGTCGACATCCTCGTCGCCACGCCGGGCCGCCTGCTGGACCACATGGGCCAGGGCACGGTTGACCTGTCGAAAGTGGAAATCCTGATTCTCGACGAAGCCGACCGCATGCTGGACATGGGTTTCATCCGCGACATCAAGAAAGTGCTGGCAGTACTGCCGCCAAAACGCCAGAACCTGCTGTTCTCGGCCACGTTCTCGGAAGAGATCAAGGCCCTGGCCGACGGCTTGCTGAACAAGCCAGCCATGATCGAAGTGGCGCGCCGCAATTCGACCGTGGAAGTGATCAAGCAAAAGATCCATCCGGTCGACCGCGACAAGAAGCATCCGATGCTGTCCTACCTGATCAAGTCGAACAACTGGACGCAAGTACTTGTATTTACGCGCACCAAGCATGGCGCCAATAAACTGGTCGAACAGCTGGGCGCGGACGGTATCGGCGCCCTGGCCATCCACGGCAACAAGAGCCAGTCGGCGCGCACGCGCGCGCTGTCCGAGTTCAAGGATGGCACCCTGCAAGTGCTGGTCGCCACCGACATCGCCGCGCGCGGTATCGACATCGACCAGTTGCCGCACGTCGTCAACTACGACTTGCCGAACATTCCGGAAGACTATGTGCACCGTATCGGCCGTACGGGCCGTGCCGGCGCCAAGGGCGAAGCCGTGTCGCTGGTCTGCGTGGATGAGCACGAAATGTTGAAAGACATCGAAAAGCTGATCAAGCAAACCCTGCCGCGCGAAGTCATCGAAGGCTTCGAGCCCGACCTGAACGCCCGCGCCCAGCCTGTGCAATTGCGCAGCGGCACCGGCGGCCACCGCAACAACAGCCGCGCGCCAGCCGGCGCCGTCGTGCGCGTGAAAACCGGCGGCAGCGGCGCCAAGCCACGCAGCGCCGGCCCATCGGGCGGCGGTGGCGGCGGCAACCGCAGCGGCAATGCGCCGCGTTCGGCAGCCAATCACAGATCTGGCGGCCGCGGTCGTTAATACCCGCGGGTAAGCGCATATCGCAGCAATCAAAACCGTTCCAGAACTTGTTTCTGGAACGGTTTTTTCATGCCCGCCACCAATTGCCGATTTGGGCTAGGATAGTGTCCATTGCCCTCACCTGCGTGCCGCCATGCCGAACTTCGCTGCCAACCTCAGCATGATGTTTACCGAACTGCCCTTCCTCGACCGCTTTGCCGCCGCCAGGGAAGCGGGCTTCGATGCCGTCGAATTCCTGTTCCCCTATGCCGTCGAGGCGCGGCAGATTGCCATGCGGCTGGAACGCCACCAGCTGCAGCTGGCCGTCTTCAACTTTCCGCCCGGCGACTGGGAACACGGCGAACGGGGCATTTCCTGCGACCCGCGCCGGGGCGAGGAATTCCGCAGCAACGTACAGCTGGCCCTCAACTATGCGCTGGCGCTGGGGGCGAAGCAGCTGCACTGCATGTCCGGCATCGTGCCGCCCGGCATGAGCCTGGAACGGGCGCGGCAAAGCCTGATCGGCAACCTGCAATTTGCGGCCGACGCCTGCCGTCCGCATGGCATCAACGTGCTGATCGAGCCGATCAACCACCACGACATGCCCGGTTACTTTCTGAACCATAGCCAGCAGGCGGCCGACATCATCGCCGACTGCCAGCGCAGCAATATCTTCCTGCAGTACGACGTTTATCACATGCAGCGCATGGAGGGCGAGCTGAGCAACACCATCCGCGCCATGCTGCCCCTGATCCGCCACATCCAGATCGCCGACACGCCGGGCCGCCACGAACCGGGCACGGGCGAGATCAACTACCGCCACGTGTTCAAGCTGCTGGACCAGGTCGGCTACGCAGGCTGGGTCGGCTGCGAATACCGCCCCGCCAGCGACACCGTTACCGGACTGGGCTGGCGCGAGCAATTGACGGGCGCCTGATCGCAGCCTGCTTGCGCCCGCACAAGGCGGGTAGCGCAGGCCGGCACGACAATACCTTTCCATACAGTATTTCCTGTCGAGAGGTGACGTGTCCGCCCTGCCCGCCCGCCATCGCCGCGCCCTTTATCTTTGCATCCACCTCTGCCTGGCTGCCGTGCTGTGCGGCTGCGCCACCGCGCGCCCCGAGCTTGCGCAAGTGCGCGCCCTGGCCGCCGGCAACGAGGCCTTGAGCGCCTTCAGCGAACTGTCGCAACGCCACGTCGACAGCTACCAGCGCGCCCGCCCCTATCTGTCGCCCGCCGAAGACGCGCGCGAACGCCTGCTCGATGCGCAGCGCCGCGCCGCGCAGGCGGACGCCGCGCGCCTGGCGCAGGCCGTGCGCCTGTACCTGCAGGCTCTGGGCCGGCTGGCCGATGCCGACGCGTACGACGTGCGGCCGGAACTGGCCGGCGCCGGCGCCGCCCTCCGCGCCTGGCCGGGCAGCGGCATCGACGACCGCCATGTGAGCGCCTACACTTTGCTGCTGCAACAACTGTCGCGCCTGAGCGGCGAGGCCAGCCAGCAGACACACCTGGCACAAGTGCTGCACGATGGCGACGCGCCGCTGCAAGCCCTGCTGGCCGCGCTCGACAGCTTGCTGGCGCTGTACGACAAAAGCGGCGACAACGAGCGCGACATGGTGCTGGGCTTGCTCGACGTGGAAATCGCGTATGCGGACACGCCGCAGCAGCGCCTGCTGGCCGTGCTGGCGAAAAACATGCAGCAAAGCAAAACCGAGGAATACCGCCTGGCTGGCTTGCGCCATACCCTGGCGCGCCGGCAACTGGCGGCACTGGGGCGCGAACACGCCCGGCTCGCCGCCACCCTCACCACCACGGAGGCAAGATGGACGGATCGGTAGGCAGGAGCAACAACAGCGAACGCCGCGAAGCGGCCCTCAGCAGCGCCATGCGCGTCGAGCAACTGGCCGACAGCCTGTCGCAGGCGGCCGTCACCCTGCACGGCGCCGTCATGCGCGCCATCCGCAAGCGCGCCAGCCAGGGCGCCGACGGCATCAGCCACAGCCAGGCGCAAGCCGTCTTCGCCCTGGAAGTGGCCTTGCGCCAGCAAGCCAACCAGCTGTATGCCGATGCGGCCGGACACACGGTGGCGGGCCTGGAAACGGCGCAGCGCCAGCTCAGCGGCCTGCTCGACACGGTGCGCCTGCGCATCGCCCGCAACGACGACGTGCGACACTGGATCAGCCTGGCGACGAGCTTGTTGCACCTGGGCAGCGCCGTGCTTGCAGGCAATCCCGAACGCATCCTCAGCACCCTGGGCAAGGTGCGTGAGCGGCTGCAAGAGATGGCGCCGGAGTGATTGAAATCGGCCGGCGAGCGCCTATACTGGGACCTCCCCGCCTGGCAATCGTGCCTGCGGGGCGATGACCAGAGGAGACCAAGATGCGTATCGAACCGTATTTGCAATTCAATGGAAACTGCGCGCAAGCGCTCGAATACTACCGCCAGCACCTGCATGGCACCGACTTGTGCCTGATGCCATTTCGGGGCACGCCGGGGCAGGAGCAAGTCAAGGAAGACTGGTATGACAAGATCATGCACGGCTCCGTGCAGCTGGGTCCCACCATGCTGATGGGCTCGGACGGCGGCTGCACCGAGGATGGCGCCAAGGGCATGAGCGGCTGCTCGGTCTGCCTGACCGTCGATACACCGGAAGAGGCGGAGCGGGTCTTCGCCGCACTGGCGCGTGACGGCGCCATCCAGATGCCCATGGAAGAAACGTTCTGGGCCAAGCGCTTCGGCATGCTGAAAGACCAGTTCGGCGTCGCCTGGATGGTCAACTGCCTGAAAGAGCCAGCATAGAACGGCCGCTGCCAGCCTGCGCCGCGTCAAACGCGGCGCGGGTGGTAGCGCAAGCAGAGCCGCCAATCTTGGACTACCATGATGGAAGTAACCTCTACCGGGTGATGGCCATGAATGGATTGCCGCAAGACCAGCTGCAGCGCCTGCAAGGCGTGCTGGAGCAACGCAAGCTGGCGTTGCTGGAACAGATCGAGAACGAAGCGGCCGAAGCGGACGCGCGCGCCTCGCTGCTCAATGAAGTCGAAGCCTCGCCGGCCGACAATGCCAGCGTGCGCACCTTGAACGCCCTCGTCAGCGAAGCGGCCGAGCACAACCTGGCGCAGCTGGCCATCATCAAGCACGCGCTGGCCAGGTTTGCCGATGGCAGCTACGGCCTGTGCGACAACTGCGGCGAAGCCATCGGCCTGTCGCGCCTGAACGCCCGCCCCGAAGCACGGCTGTGCATCGATTGCCAGACGCGGCTGGAAAAAAGCCAGCGCTGACTAACACGCTGAGCACCATGACGGCGGCGCAACAACAAAGGGCAAGGCATCGCTGCCCTGCCCCTGTATTACAGCGTGACTGCCATTGCCTGACGTCCGCCGCCAACGTCTGTGCGCCGACTGGGTGGACGGGTCTCCTCTACTGCCATTGCCTCTGTGCAAGCTGTACGCTTGCTTAACTCATGTGCTGTCCGCCATTGATGGCGATGTTCGCGCCCGTGACAAACGCGGCCTCGTCCGACGCCAGGTAAGCGACCAGGGCCGCCACCTCGTCCGGCTCGCCCAGGCGGCCCAGGGGAATTTGCGGCAGGATCTTCGTTTCCATGATATCGGCCGGCACGGCCGTCACCATCTGCGTACGCAGGTAGCCGGGCGAGACCGTGTTGACGGTGATGCCGTGTCGCGCCACTTCCAGCGCCAGCGCCTTGCTGAAGCCATGCACGCCCGCCTTGGCGGCCGCGTAGTTGCACTGGCCAAACGCGCCCTTCTGGCCATTGACGGACGAGATATTGATGATGCGGCCCCATTTATGTTCGAGCATCGGTTCGAGCACCTGCTTGCTCATGTTGAACAGGCTGTCGAGATTGGTACGCATGACCTCGGACCAATGCGGCAATTCCATCTTGCGCATGCTCTGGTCGCGCGTGATGCCGGCGTTGTTGACCAGCACGTCGATGCGGCCGAACTGCGCCAGCACGCTGGACACGGCCTCGCTGCAGGCAGTGAAATCCGTCACGTCGAGGGACAGCGGATGAAAATAATACTGCTGCGCCTGCTGCTCGTCGAGCCAGCTTGCCACCCGCGCATTGCCCGGCGTATGCGCGGCCACAACGGCAAAGCCCGCCCCATGCAGGCGGCGGCACAAGGCCGTCCCCAGGCCGCCCATGCCGCCCGTGACCAGCGCTACTTTTTGCTCCTTCATGACTGTCTCTCCCCGCTTGTTATGGTTGTTCTGCGTGGCATCAAGTGTAGGAGCAGTTTTTATAGCCAGCCTTGCGCCAGATCAAGTGCTCAGTCTGATGCAGTCGTGCGCGGCCGGCACCCCGGACTGTGCCAGAATGGCCGCTACTGCACAGCGAGAGGACAGGCCATGACATACAAGACCGTATTGCTCCACATCGACGACAGCGCCGGGCGCGCCGCCCGCATCGAAGCGGCGGCCAGCATCGCCCAGGCTTGCGGCGGCCACCTGACGGGCGTGGCGCTGACGGGCGTGTCGCGCCTGCTGTACCAGAACCAGCCCGACCTCGATGCGGACCCGAACCTGAGCTTGCATCTGAATTTCCTGCGCGACCGGGCCACGCGCGCCCTCGACGGTTTTGAAGCGCAAGTGCGCGCGGCCGGCGTCGCTTCGTTCGAACAGCGCGTGCTCGACGACGAGGCGGCGGGCGGCATCAGCCTGCTGGCCCGCTACGCGGACCTGGTCGTGATCAGCCAATACAATGCCAAGGATAAATCGCCGTCCGTGATGCGCGACTTTCCCGCCTATGTGCTGCTGCATTCGGGCCGTCCCGTGCTGATCGTGCCGTATGCGCCGCCGCTGCCCCTGCTGGCGCCGCCGGCAGCCGCCCGCAATGTGCTCATTTCCTGGAATGCCAGCAAGGAAGCGAGCCGTGCCGTGAGCGCCGCCCTGCCCCTGCTGCAGCGCGCCGGGCAAGTCCACGTGGCCATCTTTGACGCCCAGGTGCATGCCGCCGAGCACGGCGAACAGCCGGGCGCGGAACTGACGCAATACCTGGCGCGCCACGGCGTGGAAGCGCGGCTGCATTTGCTCGATGGCGGTGGCGTGCGGCGCGGCGATATCGGCGAAGCGCTGCTGTCGCAGGCTGCCGACCTGTCGGCCGACTTGCTGGTGATGGGAGCGTATGGCCATTCGCGCCTGCGCGAAACCATCCTCGGTGGCGTCACGCGCACGATTCTGCAAAGCATGACGATCCCCGTGCTGATGGCGCACTAGGGATTATTCAAAGGGGCAGGCTAGCCGCCCTGCCAGGGCTGGCTGCGGATCTTCGCCACCTGGCGCTGCGCCAGCCACTGCCACAGCTGCAGGGCGTCGTCCTGCGGCAGGGCCGACATGTGGCGCGGCGTGGCCAGGGCGATTTCGCAATCGCGGTCCGACCATTCCTCGAAAGTGACTTCGCCTCCGCTAGCGACCTCGACCTGATACATCAAGCCATCATCGTAGCCGAAGCGCAACAGGACGGCGGCCGGGCTGCCGTCCGGCGCGCCACCACGGTAGACCTCGGCCAGCGCATCGGCCAGCTGTGCCGGCGAGGGCGCGCAGATGTCGCGCCCATCGGCCCGTGTCAGAATGAACCATGCCTGTGTCATGACGCGACCTCCTATTCATACTCGTTAGCATGCGAGGCAAGTACTACAGGCAGTCACCTTGGTCCAGTGTCACTTGGGGCGCGCGGAAACTATCCCTGTCGGCATTGTTTACCAATAATTACGAATACTAACAAGGATCATACCTAAATTTCATGCAGCGCGGAATTTATGCATATTCCACGGCTGGTGCGCCGGTTCACGCCACCAGCACGGGTATGCTGAGCGGGTCGAAATCATGCCAGTCGCCATTGGCGATCGTGCCTTCCGCTTCCTCGATATGCTCGGCGCCCAGCCGGTGCAGCGCCTCGAGCGCCCGTTCGCGCTCGTCGGGACCGCCCAGCGCGACGGCGATCAGCATGCCCGGATGACGGGGCTGGCGGCGGTTTTCGCCATTCCCCTCGCCATTTTCTTCGGACTCGCCCGCATCCTTCATCTTGTTGAAACTGTAGAGCGAACCCACGTGGGCGCCCACCAGCGCTCCCACCACCGGGCCCAGCGGCCCTGTCGCCAGGGTGGTGGCCGCGCCGATGCCCGCACCCACGGCAGCCCCGACGGCCACGCCTTCGGCGACGCCCTCCGGCGTCTCTTTCGCGCCCGGCGACATGTCGCGGTCGCCGCCGAGCGCATGCAAGTCGTGCTGACCCGGCTGGTTGACAAAGAAGGAACTGATGCGGCTATCGGGAAAGCCCGCCTGGTTCAGGGCCGCGCGCGCGGCGTCTATCTGTTCCTGCAACTGAAAATGACCTGCGATGATGCGTGACATGGTACGGCCCTCCTGGTCGGCTGCTGGCGCACCGTGCGCCGCTTGCCTGGCTAGCGTGCGCTTGCCGCCGGCGAAATACCGTTCGCTTGCGCACACAGCCGCCAATCATGCGGCCGCGCCGAACGGGCTGCGGATATCGGACAGGAATTGTTGTGCGCGCGCATGTTGCGGCCGCACAAAGAAATCCCCGGGCGTGGCCCGTTCCAGCACTTGCCCGTGGTCCATGAACCAGACCCGGTCCGCCACGTCGCGCGCAAAGCCCATCTCATGCGTTACGCACACCATCGTCATGCCGCCCTGCGCCAGGTCGCGCATCACTTGCAGCACCTCGCCCACCATTTCCGGGTCCAAGGCGCTGGTCGGTTCGTCGAACAGCATCAGCGGCGGCTGCATGGCCAGCGCGCGGGCGATGGCCACGCGCTGCTGCTGGCCGCCCGACAGGGCCGCCGGCATGGCGCGCGCCTTGTGCGCGAGGCCCACCCGTTCCAGCAAGGCCAGCGCCCGCTCTTCCGCCTCGCGCCGGGTCAGGCCGCGCAGGCGCTGCGGCGCCAGCGTGCAATTGTCCAGCACGGACAAATGCGGGAACAGGTTGAACTGCTGGAACACAAAACCGATGTGCGAGCGGAAGGCATTCACGTCCAGTCCCGGCGCGTATATGTCCTGGCCCGCCACCGTGATGCGGCCCGAAGCAATCGCTTCGAGGCGGTTGATGGTGCGGATCAGGGTCGACTTGCCGGAGCCGGACGGCCCGCACACGACCAGCACCTCGCCCTTGGCCACATGCTCGTTGATGCCATTCAAGGCGTGATAATCGCCATAGTATTTATTGACGTTGTCAAAGTTGATCATGCTGCCGCTTTCAAGAGACGCGCCTGGCGCCGCTCGAGCCAGAAGGCGGCGCGCGACAGGCTGAAACATAAAACAAAATACGTCATGCCCAGCAGGAAATACACTTGCACGGGTTTCGTCAGCACCAGGCCATTGACTTGCGTAGCGATGAACGACACTTCAGCCAGGCCGATGATGGTTCCCAGCGACGTTTCCTTGATGGTCGAGACGAACTGGTTGACCAGCGAAGGCAGCATGTGGCGCAGCGCCTGCGGCAGCACGACCTGGCGCAGGCTGTCCAGATAAGTCAAGCCCAGGGAACGGGCCGCCTCCACCTGCCCCTTGGGCACGGCTTGCACGCCGGCCCGCACGATTTCCGCCAGATAAATGCCGTCGAAAATGACGAGGGCCGCCAGCATGGTGCCGAACTGTCCGCTTTCATGGCCGGTAATGCTGGGCAGGAAGAAATATGCCCAGAAGATGACGAGCAGCAAGGGGATGCCCCGTACCACGTGGATCAGCGCGGCGACGGGCCAGCGCAACAGCCGCCAGGGACTGAGGCGTGCCAGCCCCAGCAGCAAGCCGAACGGCAAGCTGAGCACCAGCGCCAGGCTGGCCAGCAGCACCGTCAATGCGAGGCCGCCCAGCGGCCCCTCGGGATAGCGGCCGACGAGAAAATACAGCCAATAATCGTGGAGCAGTTCCAGCATCAGGACACCTTCTTTTGCAGCAAGGCCGCCAAGCCCGCGATGAGCAGCGAAACAGCCAGATACGCCGCGCTGGCGAAGACAAACGCGTCCACGCTGCGGAACGAGGCCGCTTCCACGCGCTGCGTCTGGTACATCAGCTCGGCCACGCCGATGACGGTGGCGATGCTCGTGTTTTGCCACAGGTTCAGGGTTTGCGACAGCAGCGGCGGCGCGGCCAAACGCAATGCCTGCGGCACGATGCACAGGCGCATGGTGGCAAGAAAACCGAAACCCAGCGCCCGGCCCGCTTCGAATTGCTGGGCTGGTATGGCGCGGATGCCGCTGCGGATGTCTTCCGCCATGTAGGCGGCCGTGTACAAAGTCAGGGCCGCGATGGCGCTGGCGGCTTCGATATTGCCGGCATACAAGCGCTCCTTCCACGTGTCGGGCAGCAATTCGGGCGCGCCGAAATACCAGAACAGGAAGTGGGCCAGCAAGGGCACGTTGCGGATCAGCTCGACATACGCGGCGCCCAGCCCATTGAGCAGGCGCGACGGCGCCAGGCGCAGCATGGCCACGCCGCACGCCAGCGGCAGGGCCAGGAGCAAGGTGATGCCCATCAGTTGCAGGGAAAGCAGCAGGCCGGACAGCAGCCAGTCGCGGTAGTCGCCTGCCAGCAAGAAGTTCAGATCAAACATGCGGAAGAGTCAGGCAAGGTTCAGGCGTCGATCTTGTCCGATTCAATCCTAAATGTGCGTTTCTGGAATTTCACATTGCTCGTCGGGCCATACCATTTGAAGAACAGCTTTTCCGCCTCGCCCGATTTTTCCAGTTCCCGCAGCACCTTGTCGACGGCTGTTTTCACGCCCGTCTCGCCCTTGCGGATGCCGAAGGCAAACACTTCCTGGCTGATGTTTTGCGGCAGCACGATATATTCTTTTTGCGCGGCGCCCAGCTTGGCGTAGTTGTTGAGCAGCGAGACTTCATCGTCGACATAGCCGGCGCCTTTTCCCTGCTGCAAACCCAGGTACGCCTGGCCCGCTGTCTCGAACGTCACCACGTCCACGCCGGGCACGGCCTTGCGGATATTCGGCTCCTGCGTGCCACCCTTGACGGTCAGCACTTTCTTGCCGGCCAGGCCAGCGACCGTCGTGATATTGCTGCTCTTTTTGACCAGCACGCGCTGGCCCGTGTAAAACGTCGACAGGGAAAAATCGATCAGCGCTTCACGCTCCTTGTTGTGCGTCAGGGATGCCGTCAGGATGTCGATGCGGCCCTGCTGCAATTCGGGAATGCGGGCGGCCACGGCCAGTTGCTTGATCACCGGTTTGACGCCGAGGCCCTGGGCGATGGCGCGGCACAAGTCCACTTCATAGCCGACCAGCTGGCGCGACCTGGCGTCGATGAAACTGTTCGGCTCGTCCGTGCCCAGGGTGCCGCAGACCAGCTCGCCCTTCGCCTTGATGCTGGCCAGCTGGTCCGCTTGCGCCACCTGGGTGAAGGCGATGGTGGTGAAAAGAAGCGCGGCGAAGTGAAGACGGGTCTGCATGGGATTCCTCAGGTGGATAACGAATGCCGCCATTAGACCGCGGCGCTCTTATTTCCAAAAAGGAATCTTTTCACCCATGTTTATGCAGATTTCACCTATGGCGCCAGCGCCTTCGTCTCACCGCCAAGACGGATGATCGCCGCTTTGGCTCCCACGGCGCCCGGATAGCGGGGGTCGAGCTGCAGCGCCTGGCGGTACGCTTCGATGGCCTGCGGGCGCAAGCCTTGCTCCACATAAAAATCGGCCAGGCTGTCGTGCAGATTCGCGTCGCGCGGATGCAGGCTGACGGCCGCCTGCAGCACGGCCATGCCTTGCGCCACGGCGCCGCTGCCTTTCAAACGATAGGCTTCCAGGTTCAGCGCCGCCGGACTGGCCGCGCCCAGAGGATCGCGCTCCAGCGCCAGGCGCAGGGCCGCGAGGGAAGCTTCCGTCTTGCCTGCGCGCAGCAGGGTCAGGCCTTGCAGCGCATGCGCGCGGTCGCTGAGCGGATACAGTTCCACGGCCAGGCGGCTGGCCGCCAGCGCCGCCTCCGCCTCGCCGCGCGCGGCCGACGCTTGCGCCAGTTCCTGCAGCTCGGGCACGAAATCGGGATAGGCGCGCTGGCCGCGGAAGGCCGTGCGCAGCTGGCCATCGAGTGCGGCGATGGAGGCGGGCGCGGCCGGCCAGGCGATGGCGGCCGTGCGGTCCCAGCTGCCAGCCAGGGCCACGATGGCTTGCTCGAAAACGGGATCGAAGCGGGGCAAGGCACCGGCCTTTGTGCCTTGCGACAACAGGACATAGTCGCGCGCAAACGCCAGCGCGCCGCCGCGCGCGTATTGATTCAGGTCGACGCCCGCCTCGCGCAACTGCCTGGCCATGCTGGCGCCGGCCGTGAGAAACACGCGGCCGCCTGCGGGATGGCGGGCCGCTTCGATGAAGGCGCGCGCCGCCCTGGCCTCCGACGCCAGCGCTTGCCGGTTGATTTGCGTAAAGGCTTCGCGCGTGGCGGCCGCATCGGCATACGGCTGATCCGTGCGCTCCGCGTATGACCTGCCTTCCTCGAACAGGCCTTGCGCCACCTGGTACGCGCGCTGCGCGTCCGCATCGGCGATATACGTGTTCAGCTGCCACGGTTCGCCCGTAACCACCTCGAACAGGCGCTGCACGAACGCCTCGGGATTGACGCGCTCGAGGTTGGCGGCGACGGCAAGGGTCAGCTTGCGCGATGGAAAACTGTACAGATAGGTGACGGTTTCCGGCTGCTGGCCGCTGTGGGCGATGGCGTAGCGCCCGCCCGTCGGGACGACTTCCCAGCCCATGCCATAGTCCGTCAAGCGGCCGGCGCGCGTGGCCATCGGCTGCACCATGGCAGCCACGCTGGCCGCCGACAGTACCTTGCCTTCGTGGACGCCCCTGCCGAACGCCAGCATGTCAGGCACGCTGGCGCGCGTGCCGCCGGCGGAAAAGCGGCTGCTGATGTCGACAAATTCCGCATTTTTCCACTCCTTGCCGGCCAGCCGGTAGCCGCGCACGCGATGGGCGATCACGGCGTCCGGGTCATCCATCACGATGGTGTCCATGCCCAGCGGCCCCCACACATGGCGCCGCATGTAGCCGCCATAGCTTTCGCCCGAGGCACTCTCGATGACGGCGCCCAGCAGGTTGTAGCCATAGCTGGTGTAGCGGAAGCGCGTGCCCGGTTCGGCGATCAGGTCGAATTGCTCGAAGACGGCGATGGACTGGCGCGTATCCTTGTGCTCCTTGAAGTGCTTTTCCGCCTTGCTGTTGCGGTAGGCATCGATGCCGCCCAGATGGCCCAGCAACTGGCGCACCGTCACGGGAAACGGTTTGACGGGGAAGTACGGCACATAGGTTTGCACGGGTGCATCCAGGTCGATCTTGCCCTGTTCGACCAGTTGCAGGATGGCCACCGCCGTCATGGGCTTGGTGACGGACGCGAGCCGGTAGCTGGACCGGGCCGTGGCCGGCACGCGGTTTTCCAGGTCCGCATAGCCATAGCCTTTGACCCATTCCACGTCGCCCTGGCTGAAACCGACGGTGACGCCCGGGATACGGGCCTTGTCCATGCGTTGCGCCACCCAGCCGTCGAAGTCGGCCAGGCGCGCGGCCAGCGCCGGGGTGGGAGCAGAAGCGGGAGCGGAAGCGGCCTGCGCCGCGCCGCAGAACAGCGCCAGCGCGCCGGCGAAACCGTAGTATTTGCTGCTTTGCATAATCAATATTCCATGGTGAGGGCCGTGTCCACAGCACGGCACTGATGCATGGTAAGTGTCTTTTACACACCGTTGGCGGGCCGTGCACGAACTGCACGTGGCCCGCATGAACGGCACCGAAGTGGATGAAAATGTTGCAAAGGGGTAGCACATGAGCAGCTACAATGCCCGCCATGCCCTCCTGCTTCCGCTACCTGCTGCTGTGCTGCCTGGCCTTGCCCCCTTTCGCCTTGGGCATGGACAGGCTATCGCTGGCCGAAGGCTGGCGCGCCTGCGGCGTCAGTGCTGCGACGCCCGCCGCCTCGCTGCGCCAGCTGCTCAAGCCTGGCCAGCTGCTGTGCGCCGAACGCGATATCACCCTGGCCGCCACGCCCTCGTCGACCCAGCTGCTGGTGCTGTCGGCGCTGGCCGCCAGCGAATTCTGGCTCGATGGCAGCTTGATCGGCAGCAATGGCCAGCCGGCCAGCCAGGCCAGCGGGGAGCGCGCGGGCGACATCGATTTCGCCATCCACCTGACGCCACGGCAGTTGTCCATGGGCACGCACCATCTGCGCCTGCTGCTGTCGACGCAGCAGGCGCCGGCCCGCCTGGCGTCGCCATTGTATGCGCTGTACCTGGTCGACCGGCAAGACTACCGCACGGCGCTGGCCTGGTACCGGCTGCCGCCGTTGCTGCTGGCCGGGGCGCTGGGTGCCGCCGCCCTGCTGTTTCTCGCCTTGACGGCGCTGTACCAGCGACAGCGGCACTGGGCCATGTTTGCCGCGCTGTGCCTGGTGGCGGCGCTGCTGCTGGTGGTGGAACTCTGGCGCAGCGTTGCCGGCTATGCCTATCCCTTGCACTTGCCGCGCCTGTACGCCGTCAGCGCCCTGACCTGGCTGTTTTCCGCCCTGCTGCCCCTGTATTTTTATACGGCATACCGGCTGCCGCGCTGGCCGCTGGCGGCGGCCGTGCTGCTGGCGGGCATCGCGCTGGCCGGCACCCTGCCCGCACATTTCGACTCGCGCTGCTGGTGGATGTTTTTGACGGGCCTGGCAGCGAGCCTGGCGCTCAACCTGGGCGCCCTGTGGCGCCGCCTGCCGGGCAGCCGCGGCGGCGCCTTGATCGCGCTGGCCTCGTGCGCCCTGTTCCTGCTGACGGGCAGCCAGTTTGCCGAAGGCGGCTTCGCCCTCGTCGTGTGCTTTTTGCTGCTGCCCCTGTGCGCGCAATTGCTGGCCCAGCTGCTGCGCGAACGCAGCAAGGCGGCGCGCGCCCAGCAGCTGGAAAACCAGCTCTTGCGCAAAAGCATGCAACCGCATTTCCTGATGAATTCCCTCAGCCTGATCGGCGAACTCAACGCGCAGTCGCCGCAGGCGGCCGAAACCTTCATCGAGGCGCTGGGTGCGGAGTTGCGCATGCTCAACGAATTCGCCCAACAGCCCAGCATTGCCCTGACGCAGGAACTGGCCCTGTGCGAGAATTACCTGAGCATCATGGGCACGCGGCTGCAGCAGCCGTGCAGCCTGCAACTCGATGGCGAAGCGGCGGGCATCACCGTGCCGCCCGCCATCTTGCTGACGGCGCTGGAAAATGCGTTCAGCCACAACCGCTACCGGCGCGGCGCGGCCTTTATCCTGCGCATCGCACGCCATGCGCAAACGCAGGTGCTCACCGTGGTGTTGCCGGAAGGCGAAGCGCGCCCGCATGCGGGCGGCGGCAAGGGCGAACAGTACATCCGCGCCAGCCTGCACGCCGTGTTTGGCGATGCGGCACGCTATGAGTCTGAATATGCCGGCGAACAGCAGCAAACAGGCTGGCGCCTCACCTTTACCTTGCCGGCGGCGCCATGAATGTGTTGATACTGGAAGATGAACCGCTGATCGCGCAAGGCCTCGAACGCGAAGTGCGCGCGCATTTCGGCGTGCGCCTCGGCAATCTCGTGCTGCATGACAATGTCCCGCAAGCGCTGGCCGCCCTGGCCCAGCAGCAGGTCGACTTGCTGCTGCTGGATCTGAACCTGCACGGCGCCGACGGCTATGACTTGCTGCGCCAGGCCCAGGCAGCCCCATTCCAGACCATCATCATCTCGGCCCACGCGGAACGCTCGATCACGGCCTTCGAATTCGGCGTGCTCGACTTCGTTGCCAAGCCTTTCAGCCGCGAGCGCCTGCACAAGGCGCTGCAACGCTATACGGGACGGCATACGGAAGCGGCCTCGCTGGCCGTCAAGAAACGCGGTGCGCTGGAATGGATCGCCATGGCCGACATCGACCATGTGCAAGCCGATGGCCACTACAGCAACATCGTGCTGCGCAGCGGCGAACAGTGTTTTCATGACTTGCCTATCGATAAGCTCATGGCCCTGCTGCCGCCCCACTTCCTGCGCGTGCACCGCTCCTACATCGTCAACAGCCTCGGTTTCAAAAAGCTGCAGATCGCGGCGGGCGGCAAATACGCGCTCGACACGCAGACGAGCACGGGCATCCCCGTGTCGCGCAGCAGCTATCCCGCGCTGAAACGGCGGCTGCTGGGCTGAACGCTTACCAGTGCGCTGCGTAGTTAGGAAACGGCGAGGCCATGTGCTCGGGTTCCACAGGTGGCGCCATCCAGTCGCGCGGGTCGACCTTGTAGTACTGCAAGAATTGCGCGTACAGCTCCTCGTGGTGCTCGGCCATCTGATATGGCTTTTCAAAGAAGGTTTCCGTGGCCACGGCAAAGAATTCGGCGGGATTCGTGGCGCCGTAATGGTCCATCACGCTGTGCTGCTGGTAGATGGCGTCGTGGCGCAGGTTGTCGAAGTCGCGCGACAGCACCGTGGCCCAGCTGCGGTAGCTCGACACGCTGGGCAAATACGGTGCGCCATTCGCGGCGCCCGATTCGCTGTCGAGCTGGTGGGCAAATTCATGCAGCACGACATTGTGGCCATCGGTCCAGTCGGCCGCACCGCGCTGCACGTGGTCCCAGGCCAGCACCACTCTGCCATCGCCCCAGGATTCGCCCAATAAACCATTCTCCGATGGCGTCACCACACCGCCCGGCCCCACTTCATTGCGCGTGACGATGAATTCCGTGGGGTACACGAGGATGGTGTCGAGTTCCGGATACACCTGCATCTGGCGGTTCAGCAGCAGCAAGCAAGCCTGGCCGGCGATGGTGTAGCGCATCTCGTCCGTGATCTCCAGGCCGCCGCAACCAACGAATTTCTTCTGGTACAGGAATTGCACGACGAGACGGCGCAACTGCTCCTGCAGCGGGGCCGGCATGCGCGGATACACGGGAATATTCTTTTCCAGCACGGCCAGGCCTTCAGCCGGCAAGGGTTTCGCCAAGGCCCGCTTCAAGCGCCAGCGGGGAAACCACAGCGAAAACACGATGGAGGCCGTGACGAGGGCGATCCACAGAAGCGGATTCATGCGGCGGCCCGCTTCAGGATGAGGGCAAGGGGGCAGGAAAACACGGCGTAAGCAGACAAGGACAGCTCCTTCAAGTGAACCCGCACGTCGCGGGCAGCAGTCCAGCCCACATGGGGATGCTTGCAGTCTTTTCAATCAGACAGCATGAAACGGCTTGCCCCAACGCCAAAAGCCGGGTACAACCCGGCTTTCATTACAACGTCACAACGCCTGACAAAACCGTCAGCTATTACTCGGCCGATTTTTGCTGCGGCGCACCGAACAAGGCTGCCACCAACGGATCGCGCGTCACGGGACCGCGGTTGACGCGGATGGCGTAATGCGTGTCATCGGCCAGGATGTGGAAGTGGCGGCCGCTGCCTGCCATGCTTTGCTCGCGCAAGCCTGGACGGTCCTTGCGCGGTGGCGCGCCTTCGCGTTTCGGCTGGACGATGGCGGCCAGGAAGGCGCGCACGCGCTCAGGATCTGGCGTCAGCTGGTACACTGCCTTGCCCAGATAGGTGGCGGTGCCTTCGATGTAGCGGGCCAGTTCGATCACGCCCGCTTCGCGCAGGTCGCGGATATATTTGCGGGCGCCCGATGGCGAAAACTTGAGGAACCAGGCGATTTCGTCGGCCAGCATCTCGTGCAGCGACAATTCGCCGATCAGCTTTTGCATGTTTTCGATGCGGCGCAGGGTGGCCGACGTCGAACGCACGCGCTCGATCGGTGCCATGGAAATGGGATTCATGCGTTCCGGGGGGATCGGTGCTGCGCGTTCTACCATTTGCGAGCCTTTTTCGGGGCTACGAAGTTCCTGGTGCGCTGCCTTTAATTCGCTCTTCACGTGAGACTGAGTCATTGCATGCATTTGAATACTCCTTTTAAACGATTGCCGGTAGCCCGGATTGTTAAGTTCTTGGCAATTTTTATACCAGAACGCCACGAATCCTGAGCGTCTGGACACAGAATGCCATCCTGCTCCTCACTGGTCTGTGCGTTAACGAACATTAGAAGCAAGAAAGTGAAAAATATTGCCTTGCTGAATTATTTCTCTGACGACATCTATAAAAGACATCCAAAAACGCTGTGCCCCATTCGCGCACAAAGTGAAATAGCGAACAGAAGCGTCGGCATTCTTGCAATAAATTCAAGCTTCGCGCGCGGCACCCGCCGCCCGCATCGCGCCACTTCTTGATACTTTGCAAAGGAACCATCATGAACATGCCTAGTCTGCTGGCCGCCGCCGCCCTGATCACCTTGTCCGCCTGCAAAAAACCGGCCGAAGCGCCGCTGCCCGAAACGGCGCCCAACCCCGCTTCCGCGCCACAAGTAATGCCGCCGCCCGTCGCGCCAGCCACGCCGGAAGCGGGTCCCGGCAGCACGACGCCGCCTGCGCCGCTGACCGATCCGGCCACCGCACCGGCCCTGCCGCCCGCCACGACGCCAAAGTAAGCCCGGCAAACGTCAAGCCGATCCATCAGGCGCCCGCGCGGCGCCGCCCCTACTCCACGGGGGAGTTACGCGTTGCCAGCCTGTTTGCAACGCGTTTTTTTACGATTGGAGTCGGCCACGCCATTTAGGTTCACCTGCTCCGAGTCCGCAATCCAATACCGAACCCGCCGCCAAAATGCGGCAATCCGCACAATCTTTCCCCTCTCCGTGCGGAAAGGCGGAATCTCGCCATTTCCCATTTTCAATAGATTCAAATTAAACCTTTATAAACAATCACTTGCAATAAACGTCAAAATACGCTCCACTGGCACGGAAGATGCTTTTATATTTTCATAGCCGTCATCAGAGCGGCGGCCTCACCCAATATAAAAAACCATCTACCTTTTGGAGACAACAGCATGGCACGCACCTTCCGCATCTCGTCCTTCCTCAACACCAAAGCACTGGCCGTCGCCGTCGCCCTGGCCGCGCAATTTCCGCTGGCCGTCCACGCGGCCGATACCGTACGCCTGGGCAACCTGAAATTCGCCCATTACGGCGCCGTCGCCTACATGAAGGAAATCGCGCCGAAATACGACCTGAAGATCGAAGAGCGCATCTTCGCCAAGGGCCTCGACATCGTGCCAGCCATGATCGCCGGCGAAATCGACGTGTCCGCCAGCGCGCTGGAAGCGGCCATCACGGGCCGCGCCACGGGCTTGCCCGTGTATCTGGTGGGCGGCTTTGCCAAGGGCGGCGTGCAGATCGTCGGCCGTCCCGACCTGAACATCAAGGGCATCGCCGACCTGAAAGGCAAGAAAGTCGGCGTCACGCGCGGCGGTCCGCAGGAAATCCTGCTGTTTGCCGAATTGACCAAGGCCAAGCTGACCTGGTCCGACAAACCGGGCAAGGACGTGCAGATCCTGTACATGGGCTACCCCGACTTGAACCAGGCGCTGCTGACCAAGGATATCGACGTCATGAGCCAGTCCGAGCCGTACTCGACCCAGGCCATCCACAAGAAATACGGCGCGGCCATCATCAAGCCTTACGACACGCCGCTGGGCGAGCCCGTGCGCGCGCTGGTGATGACGGAAAAAATGTACAAGGAAAAGCCGGCCGTGGCCCAGCGCTTCATGGATTGCTTCGTCGCTGCCACGCGCGCCTTCCTGGCCGACCCGAAACTGGCGGAAAAATACGTGCGCGAATCGATGTTCAAGAACCAGATCACCTCCGACGATTACCGCGACGCCATCGACAACGCCATCTTCACGGAAGACATCACGCAAAGCCACGTGCAGCTGACCACCGACTACATGGTGAAATTCGGCGTGGGCCGCATGGCCAAAGCGCCTGCAGCCCAGGATTGGGTCAAGCTCGATCTGCTGGAAAAAGCCAAGAAATCCTACGCGCCTCGCTAATCTGAAAGTGTCACGATGAATATTCAAATGATGAAACGCTTCGCGCACGGCGCCGCCGTGCCCGTCGCCGTGCTGCTGCTGTGGCAAGCCATGTCCACGTTCGGCTGGATCAACCCGCAAATCCTGCCCTCGCCCGTCGCCGTGGTCGTGAAGTGGTATGAATACCTGATCCCCATGGAAGCGTACACGCCCGAAGCGGGCAATTACCTGGTGTGGATGTTCTCCGGCGAACTGCCGCACGACGCCTGGGCCAGCCTGTCGCGCGTGCTGGGCGGCTTTGCCATCGGCGCCGGCCTGGCCTTGCCGCTGGGCTTGCTGATGGGTACCAACAAGACCATCTACAAACTGTTCGATCCGCTGGTGCAGGTGCTGCGCCCGATTCCGCCGATCGCCTATATTCCGCTGGCAATTTTGTGGTTCGGCCTGGGCAATCCGCCCGCCTTCTTCCTGATCAGCATCGGTTCCTTCTTCCCCGTGCTGATGAATACCATCGCCGGCGTGCGCCAGGTCGACGGCATCTATATCCGCGCCGCGCGCAACCTGGGCGCCAGCCAGATGACGATGTTCCGCCGCGTCATCCTGCCGGCCGCCACGCCGTATATTTTGGCCGGCGCGCGCATCGGCATGGGCACGGCCTTCATCGTCGTGATCGTGGCGGAGATGATCGCCGTCAACAGCGGCCTCGGTTTCCGCATCCTGGAAGCGCGCGAGTACTTCTGGTCCGACAAGATTATCGCCGGCATGTTCACCATCGGCCTGTTCGGCCTGGCCATCGATATCGCCATGAATGCCCTGAATAATCATTTGCTGCAGTGGCACCGCGGCCTGGAACACTGAGAGGAACGGCCATGACCACGATCAATATCAACGCAGTCAATAAAATCTTCACCACGGGCGGCGCGGACGTCATCGCCCTGAAGGACATCAACCTGGAAATCGCCAGCGGCGAGTTCATCTGTCTGCTGGGACCGTCCGGCTGCGGCAAGTCGACCTTGCTCAACGCCATCGCCGGCTTTTCGCAGCCGACGTCGGGCCAGATCCTGGCCGGCGGCAAGCTGATCACCGAACCCGGTCCCGACCGCGGCATGGTGTTCCAGGAATACGCGCTGTTCCCCTGGATGACCATTGAGAGCAATATCGCTTTCGGCCTGGAAATCGCCGGCAAGACGCCGGCCGAGATCAAGGAACGGGTCGACATGCTGCTGAGCATGCTGGGCTTGACGGAATTCCGTGCCCGCTACCCGAAAGACTTGTCGGGCGGCATGCGCCAGCGTGTGGCGATTGCCCGCGTGCTGGCCCTCGATTCGCCGATCATGCTGATGGATGAACCGTTCGGCGCGCTGGACGCCTTGACGCGGCGCAACCTGCAAGATGAGTTGCTGAAAATCTGGAAAGTCTTCGGCACCACCATCGTGTTCGTCACGCACTCGATCGAGGAATCGATCTACCTGGCCGACCGCACCATCGTCATGACCTACCGTCCCGGCACCATCAAGCGCGACGTGGCCATCGACCTGCCCCGCCCGCGCGACCCGAGCGACCCCGAGTTCAACCGCCTGAAACGCATGCTGGGCGAGATGGTGATGGAAGAGCAGCAGCGTCATCACAATGCGGAGACGATGGCAAGTACCGCTGATTAAATAATGGGGTCAGTCGCTTCGCGATCGGGATGTGGCCCATTGGGGCGCATCCCCCCGCCGGGTCTGACCCCAGATTGCCACAAACAAACACACGGAGCACCATGGCAGCCGGCAAATGGCCCCTGAGACAGCTACTCGCCCCCCTGCTGGCCGTGGGGTCGCTGGTCGTGCTGACGTGGGCGTCGTATGCCTGGGTCAAGCAGCGCCAGCTCGACGAATTGCACCGCACCCTCGATTCGCGCGCGGAACTGTATGCGGCGTCCATCGGCGGCGCCCTCAACAAGTACGAATTCCTGCCCCTGGCCGTGGCCCAGAGCGATGCGGTGGCGCAATTGCTGGAGCAGCCCAGCGCCGATAAAGTCACGCAGATCAACGCCTACCTGGTCGACATGAACCGTCGTGCGGGGGCCTTTGCCGTCTACGTGCTCGACGACAAGGGCACGACACTGGCGTCAAGCAACTGGCAGGACCGCAGCTCGTATGTGGGTGTCAACTACGGTTTCCGCCCCTATTTCAAGAACGCGATCGCAGGCGGCATCGGCCGCTTCTACGGCATCGGCTTTTCCACCTTCGAGGCCGGTTATTTCATTTCGCAGCCCGTGCAGCGCGACGGGCGCATCATCGGCATCGTCGCCGCCAAGGTCAACCTGGACTGGATCGAGCAATCGTGGCGCACGCCCGGCGCGGGCGAACAGATCTGGGTCAAGGATGCGAATGGCGTGATCATCCTGGCCACCACGCCGGCCTTCAAGTTCAAGACCCTGGCCCCGCTGTCGGCGGACGCCAAGAAAGACATCAGCGAACAGCGCCAGTTCCTGCAAGAGAATCTCCCCATCCTGCCGCACCGCGTCAGCCGCCAGTTCGCCGACGGCGCCAGCGTGATGACCCTGGAACGTCCGCAGACGAGCGACACCCCTGCCCTGTCCGGCAGCGCCGATTACCTTGCCGTGAACCGCGCCTTGGGCCCGCTGCAATGGCAGATCACCGTGCTGGCCGAACTCGACCAGGTGAATGAGGCGGCGCGCAACGCGGCCATCGCCGCTGCGCTGGGCTGGGCCTTGCTGCTGCTGGCCCTGATGTATGCGCGCCAGCGCCGGCGCCGCATCGCCGACAAGCTCAATGCGCAGCAAACCCTGGCGCGCGCCTATGAACAGCTGGAAATCAAGGTCGAGCAGCGCACGGCCGACCTCGTGCACGCGAACGGCCGCCTGCAAGCCGAGGTGACGGAACGCGAACGGGCAGAGCAAACCTTGCGCTATGCCCAGGCGGAACTGGTGCAAAGCGGCAAGCTGGCGGCCATCGGCCAGATGGCGGCTGGCGTCACGCACGAGCTGAACCAGCCGCTGGCCGCCCTGCAAACGTTTTCCGACAATGCCAAGGTGTTTCTGGCGCGGGGCCAGATCGACGATGCGCTCGACAACCTGTCGACCATTTCCGACCTCGTCAAGCGCCTCGGCTATGTAACGTCGCAACTGAAAGGCTTTGCGCGGCGCAGCGACGATGCGCGCAAGCCCGTCAGCGTGCGCCAGGCATTTGCGCAAACCATGCTGCAAATCCGTACCCGCAAGAACTCGCAGCGTTTGACCCTGCATGAAAGCTGGCTGGAGGACGACATCATCGTGCTGTGCAACGCCATCGGCCTGGAACAGGTGTTTACCAATCTGATCACCAATGCCATGGATGCCGTGCCGGAAAACGAGCCCGTGCAAATCTGGTTCCAGGTGCGCCGCGAAGGCAGCCTCGCCGTGCTGCATATCACCGATAATGGCCCCGGCATCCCGCTGGCCTCGCTCGACAAGATATTCGACCCCTTCTATACCACCAAGGAGCACGGCCTGGGCTTGGGTTTGTCGATCAGCGCAGGCATACTGCGGGCGGCCGGCAGCGCCCTGGCCGTGCGCAACCGCAGCGCGCAGGAAGGGGGCGGCGCACAATTTACCATCACCCTGAGCTGCGACCCGGGGGAGAATAAGATAGAGACGAAGGAATAGGGAATGCACGAGAATAATTTTGAAGGCATGCAAGTGCTGCTGGTGGAAGACGACGCCGTCGTGCGCAAGGGCGCCCGGCAATCGCTGGAACTGGCGGGCTTGCAAGTGACGGCCGTCGCCACGGCAGAGGAAGCGCTGCCCTATCTGGTGCCCGAATTTGCGGGCATTTTATTGAGCGACATCAAGCTGCCCGGCATGGATGGCTTGAAACTGCTCGATATCGCCGTGGCGCAGGACGCCAGCCTGCCCGTCATTCTCGTCACGGGACACGGCGACGTGTCGATGGCCGTGGGCGCCATGCGCCGTGGCGCCTACGACTTCATCGAAAAACCGTTTTCCGCCGACTTGCTGGTGGAAGTGTGCCGCCGCGCTCTCGACAAGCGCCACCTGGTGCTGGAAAACATGAACTTGCGCCGCCAGCTCGAGCAGCGCGTCGGCATCGAAGCGCGCATCGTGGGCCGCAGCGCGGCCATGGCCAAGGTGCGCCAGCTGGTGCTGAACCTGGCGCCGAAATCGGCCGACATCATCATCCTCGGCGAAACGGGAACCGGCAAGGAACTGATCGCCCGCTGCCTGCACGACTTCAGCGAGCGGCGCGACCACCCGTTCGTCGCGATCAATTGCGGCGCCCTGCCCGAATCGATCTTCGAATCGGAACTGTTCGGCCACGAGGAAGGCGCGTTTACGGGCGCGCAGCGCCAGCGCATCGGCAAGATCGAGTACGCGAACGGCGGCACCCTGTTCCTCGATGAAATCGAAAGCATGCCGCTGGCCCTGCAAGTGAAACTGCTGCGCGTGCTGCAGGAACGGCAGGTCGAGCGCCTCGGCTCGAACAAATTGATATCCGTGAATTTCCGCGTGATCGCCGCGGCCAAGGAAGATTTAAATGTGCTGGCGGAACAGGGGAAATTCCGGCCCGACCTGTATTACCGCCTGAACGTGGCCAGCCTGACCCTGCCCGCCCTGCGCAACCGGCGCGAGGATATCCCGCTGTTGTTCGAATTTTTCGTGCTGCAGGCAGCGCTGCGCTATGGCCAGCCGGCCGCCCTCGTCAGCGGCGAACTGATCGCGTCCCTGATGGCGCAGCGTTGGGCCGGCAATGTGCGCGAACTGCACAACGTGGCCGACCGCTTCGTGCTGGGCCTGCTTGACGACACGCTGAGCCCGGCCGGCTGCCGCGAAGCCTCGCTGGCCGAGCAAGTCGACACGTTCGAGATTTCCATCATCGAGGAAGCCTTGCGCCGCCACAATGGCAACGTCATCGATGCGGCAGCCAGCCTGAATATTCCCAAGAAAACCCTGTACGACAAGCTCAAGCGTTTCGATATTTCAACCGAGCAGTTCCGCTGACGCCTGCGCCACGGCCAGCCATGCACCCACAGCCGCGGGCGGCGCGCTCCTACTTGCCGGCCTGTCCGCGCGTGCCAGAATCGGGACTCCATTTCAAGCCACGAGAAGGAGTTCCCATGAAACCATCCGCATTGATGCTGGCCGTCCTGCTGTTCGGTAGTGCAAGCGCCCTGGCACAGGCGCAATCGACGGGCACCGGCAATACCACAGGCAACACGGGCACGACGGCCCAGCAAGATACGCAGCAAAATACGCGACAGGACGACACGGCGCCGCGCAAGCATGACAAGAAGCAGAAGCAGAAATCCGGCAAGTCGCGCAATCACGATACGGGACAATCGACCAGCGCGGGACAGTCCACCAGCGGCACCAACTCGGGCGGCGGCGCCCCGGGCAGCGCCGGCCAGTCCGCAGGCAACGCCGCGCGCAGCGGTACGCAAAACATGAATGGCAATACGGGCGGTACAGGCACGTCGGGAACTTCGGGCACGTCAGGGACATCGGGGACTTCCGGCAATAGCGGCACCTCTGGCACGTCGGGCAACACCGGCAATACCGGCACCACGGGCACCACCGGCAACACGGGCGTGGTGCCGCCGCGCCAGCCCGGCCGCTAAACGCTAGCAACGCGGCACGGGATAGCCATGACGGCGCTGCAGGCCGCGTTGCTGCTGCACGGCCTGCTGGGCGGGGCCGACGTCATCCTGAACCACGAGTTGCTCGTGCGGCTGCCGTCGCGCCCAGGCGCAGCCGCCGAGCAGCGCCTGCACAGCGCCCGCGAAGTCATCTTCGGCCTGCTGTTTCCCTCGCTGGGCCTGTTCAGCTGGCACGGCTGGCTGGCCTGGTGGCCCGTAGCACTGCTGCTGGCGGAGATACTGGTCTCGCTGCGCGACACCGTGGTCGAAGGCGATACGCGACGCCTGCCCGTGCCCGAACGCATCTTGCACGTCCTGCTCTTCATTAACCTGGGCGTGATCGCCACCCTGCTGCTGCAAGCACTGTCCGGCTGGCTGGCCCTGCCGACGGCCATGCAAACCCTGCCGCTCGGCGGACCCGGCCAGTGGCTGGCCGCCATGGGCGCCATCTCGCTGGCATGGTCCGTGCGCGATGGCCTGAGCGCGCGGCGCCTGCGCTTGCGTACGGGCCAACATGCGTGAACACTGGCAATATGCTCACACGCGCATGCGGCATATTCCTACTTGGAAACGGCGGCACGCATGTGACAATCCAGTCTCGACAGCAACTCCCAACTTTGATACAGGACACGCACCATGAAAACTCCCGCTCTCTTGCTGGCCGCCACCCTGATGACTGTTGGCGGCGCCTGGGTACAAGCCCAGTCGACGACGAATCTGAACCAGACAGGCAACCACACCAACAATGCCAAGGACCCGGGGCAGCAATCGGATGCATCCGACAAGCTCGACAACAAAGGCAAGCTGGTCCACGACGGCAAGACCAGCAAAACCCGCACGGACAAGCGCACGCGGCGCGGCAAACCCACGGTGGACAAACCACATAGCGGCGCCCCCACCGAGCCGCCAGCATCCACGCCAGCGGTGCCCAGCATCCCCGTCGCCCCCGTGAAATAGGGCCAGCGCTGCGCCACGTTGCTTCCAGACACGCTATCATCGCGCCTTTACAAGATAGTCAGGAAGACAATGAAAGCAGCATGGTTCGGGATGGTGGCGGCAAGCGTTTTGACGGCCGCGAGCGTACAGGCGGCGCCCACGGTGGGCGAGTGCATGGAACTGACGACGGGCATCAAGTTCAGCAAGAACAATGGCGATGCACAAGTCAACGTCGAGGAAACCTTCGAGGGCAAGAAACAGAAGGGCACGCAGCTGATCCTCAACGGCGGCGTGCTGTTGGCCACGTCTTACCAGGACATCCGCGATGGCCAGGTGTTCTTGACGGGCAACGTCCACTACAACGAAGACGGCACCGTACGCAGCAAGAACGTCTACACGCCGCAGTCCGCCATCCCCGCCAACATGCGCCCCGGCCAGGAAGTGCGCGTGCAATTTTCGGACACGCAAACGAGCACCCACTACCCGCTGGCGGGCCTGTCCGACAAGATCACCACCTCGACCCGCACGGACGAGCGCAATTTCTCCATCACCTTCCTGGGCTGGGAACGCCTGGAACTGGGCGGCCGCCGCTTCCCCGATGCCTGCAAGTTCGAACTGCATGATGTGGGCGGAAAAAGCAAAGGCAAAAGCGGCGAATACGTGTGGTACGCGCAAGGCTATGGCGTGATCATGACGGACAAGCTGGACAACAATGGCGATGTGCAGCCGGCTTACCGCATTGCGCTGACGAAGATCCTCAGTGCGCCATAAGACGACCTTCTTTCCAGCAATGCTTGCGTAAACGCAATTAATCCGCCATCCCGCTCCTCTACACTGTCCTGTCTGGTCAGCATGGAGCGGCGATGGCGTATCCCAAACTTCCCTACACCAGCGGCAAGAGTAGCGCCCTGCTCCATTGCGGCCGCCTCAACGACGCCATCGTGCGCGTGCGTCCTGAACTGCCCGGCAACGTCATCGTCATTCATGGCGTCAACGACGTCGGCACTAGTTTCAGCGCCGTGGAAAAGGGACTCTGCCAGGGACTCGATGCGCGCATGTACGGCGGCGGCCACGTGTTCACCCCGGCCGCCTACCGCCTGCCACAGGAGGCCGACAAGCGTGAAGTGATCGCCGATCCGGACGCCGTCTACTTCAAGCGCCAGCCTGATGACACCACGTACAGCCCCGTCATCCCGTTTTACTGGGGCTTTCGCGAACGCAGTAACGCCAGCAAAGTGGTCAACGGCCAGAACACTGACCGCTATGGCAACCGGCTGGACAAGGATATGTCGAAGAACGGCGGCCCGTTCGGCAATGCCACCAATACCCTGCCCGACATGTGGAACAAGGGACTGTTTTCGCCCTACGACGTGGGTGGCGACCCCGTGCGCCCGCTGATGACGGCACCGGGCCGCATGTACATGGTGCTGGCCGCCAAGCGCCTGGCGGCGCTCATCGCCATGATCCGCGATTACGACAGCAACGACGTGGTTTCCATCGTCGCGCACAGTCAGGGCTACCTCATCTCGCTGCTGGCGCAAGCCTTCCTGCTCGACGAAAACAAGCGGCCCGCCGACACGCTAATCCTCACGCATCCGCCCTACAGCCTGGTGGAAGACACGACGATGTTTTTCGGCGCGGCGGAATCGAGCCGCATCTTCGGCGGCGGCAGAGACGCGGCAATGGAAAGCCAGTACGACGCCATCGACAACCGCCAGACCCTGCATGCGCGCCTGCAGACGCTGGCGCAGATCGTGCAAGGCGTGGTGGCAAAAAAGCACGCCACGCCCGCCTTTGCGCACATCAAGGATCACACCGTCTGCCATGGCATGGCGGGGGCTGCATGGCGCGCGGAGGCGGACCGCGACAACCGGGGCAAGGTCTACCTGTACTTTTGCCCCGAAGACATGACGGTGGCACTGGATAATATGCAGGGCATCGGCTGGCAGGGCATACCTGACCACATCGACGGTCATGGCCTGTCCAAAACCAAGGGCAAGACGGACAAAAGCATCTGGGGTGATGGCCCCACCTACTGGGACAAGGAATCCCAGCACCGCCAGCCGCTGGTAGAACTGGGCAAAGGGTTTTACCAGCGCGTGTTTACCAACAAACAGCGCCCCGATGCGGCCGGCAAAAACAACGGGCCAGTGCTGGTGGGCCTGCCGCCGCACGACTTCGCCCTGCGCCTGGAAGGCGAGGACGATCATGCCCACGTGGCCGGGGCCAACCGGGGACACCGCGGCAACCATGACGAGGCACAATGGCCGCCCGTCAAACCCGGCAAGTGGAATATCTTTTCCACGGAAGCGAGTCGCCGCGAAGGCTTGCGCACGATCAATGGCGAAGCGCTGCGCGTGCCCATGAAAGCCGTGCTGGATGGCGGCGAGATCCGCCCTGGGCAACTTCCCAAGGATTCCGACCAGGCCAAGCTGCCGCGCGGCCAGCAGGGACCGTGCGAAGAAGTCGATCCGATCGACGCGGCCATCGCGGTGACCAGCAAGAAAGGTTTGCGAATGCGCAAACAGGAAATCATCGCCGACCCGCGGCCGCTAAAGCATCGCATTCCCGAATACGGCGCCGGCATGTTCGGCTCGGGCGAGTGTGATCAGGTGGAAAAGGCCTTGAACCTGGGCAAGGAAGTGGGCGACCAATGCAAGATAGACCGCGTATCGCGCCATCCGGGCGGTGGCGACAAGCTGCTTGTGAACCGCGAAGAAACCCCGAACGAGGCGCGCAAGCGCTGGCAGAACGAGGTCAGCCCCAAATCCTTCCACGGCGCCATTATCGGCAATGCGGACAACCACCGCAACGTGACGGCGTATGACGTGGCCATCGGCAGCGGGAAGGCGAGCAGTGATCCGAGTTTTTATCGGTATTTGTGTGCGGTGGCGGATTGGCGGCTGCAAAACGACATGAAAATACCTGAACGCTCATCGATATTGCGATGGGATGCTTTCATGGAGGACTTTTCCATTTATTGGGCAGCCGAACCAGTAGCACGTAAACAACTCATAGAAGGAAACGCAAACTATTACAGTTCGGGGCAGCTACCAGCCTGCGTTCCAGCCCTGCAGGCCGGCCTGCCCTCCACCGTCGTGTGTGAAATAGTCAACGGCAGACGCACCGCGTCTGTCGTCACGCCGGTCGTTCATAAAGCCAGCGATGACATCCCAAAATGAAAAACTTGCTTCTACGCTTCAAGTATCCGCTTGGTGCTGGCCTTGGTGCACTGGCACTGCTACTGCTTGGGTCTTTATTGATCGTCCAATCACCTTCCTTACTGGAGCGCACGATGAGCAGCAAAATATGGCAGCACCTGCAATGGCTCTTGCTCATCCCGCCCATCGTCGCGGCCACATTGCTTGGCTCACGCTGGCTGCACTCGCTTACGCCTGCCATCGCGGTCAAACCGCAAGTACAACAGGCGACACCCAACGAGCAGGAAGAACGCGAGTATGTCCTGGAAGTCATCGGCCTCGGCGTCACGCTGGATAAATACCGGCAGGACAATTTATGGGACGCGCTGCAAAAGGGAAATGCATATGCCAGTATCCGCGAGCAGGATAGTCAAAAATATCCTTGGAGTTCGAGAGAAAGATCTGGAATATCTGGCAGCCGTGGCGGTGATGCGCTGGAAAACGGCGCGAAGTACATTCCTATATATTTCGGTGTGCCCGTGTTTAATGCTGAGTCACCAATCTACAACTCACGCATGCAGGATAGGTCCGACTCGCCGACAATAGGCTTGGCCGCAGGCGCCGCACCTTCTGGTCTGCACTGGCATCTGTTTGTCGCCGGTCCCCGTCGCTTCAGCGAAAGCCCGGACCGTATCCTAGAAGACGTATTCGCATTTTTCGATGCCAATCCCGACGTACCGTACATCGTGCTCAATTCCGAAGACAGCATGCCCACTCGCAATTTATATCGACCCGACGGATCTCCCCGACTCGTAAAAGACGGCCGCTACATCCCCGAAATGCCCGACGCCTCCGCCCTCTTCGTGCTGGCGCGGCGCGAGCGCATTGAGGCCGTACGGAAGTTCGCCTACGATGACGCGCCGCCCGAGGACAGCGTCGATGACTTGAATACCTACGGTGTGGCGCGGCGCTTGTATCTGGCGTATGACGAATTGATGCGGGCCGTGCCGCACCCGCGCAAGAAGGAAGACCCAACTGCCTTCACCCAGCGCCAGCCCAGCATCGCCGAATGGCTCCCGGCCGCCGCGCAATTCGCGCAGCGCTCCGATATCCGCGGCACGGGCAGTTTCAGCATGGTCGACAGGCTCAAGCACAAAACATATCACCCACCAAAAGACTGGCAACCCACGCCCTGGTTTCCCGTGCCGTTCAACAAGGAGCAACTGGCGCAGCTGGACCGCCTGCCCACCTTCGGCTTTATCCACAGACCCACGTTTGTCAGGATGAAAGATGAACACGGCAAGCCGCTCACGCGCCGCGACCAGCGCGAGCAAGCTTTGCAGGCGGGCTGGCAGCAAGCCTTGCACAGCTTGCCGGATGCCGATCGACCCACCGCGCCAGCGCGCTTGGTCGCCGCCACGGGTGGCAATCAGGCGCAGCTGCTCGCATTGCACAAGACCTTGCTGAAACATGCGGAAAATGGCGGTACGGAACTCGACAGCGGCAATACCGCGCAATGGATCGATACGGATCAGCGCCTGGGCAACACGGGCGCGGCCACCCTGTTCGTGCAAATGGCCATCGGCGTGATGGGCAGCTACCGCGATGGCGGCGTCAGCGCTGTGGTGAACCTGCGCAATCCGGAAGAAGCAACCATCGTGCTGGTCAGCCCACCGTCGGACGAAAAGCGCCGCACGCAAAAACACCCGCACGGCGGCGATGTATTGCGGCACTACGTCACGCCGGCCATCGACCCGGCGAATTATCCATCGAACTGATTATTTTCCCTGTGCGGCAAGTTGCCCCAGCGCATTCCCCCGCACCTGAAACGCCACCTTCGCCACCGTCTTGCCCGCATCATCGACCAGCGCCAGCGCATGCTTGCCAGGCACGGGGCGCCAGCTGATGCTGTCAAGGGCCGCGCCCAGGTCCTTGCCGTCGAGCACCCAGCGCAAGTCGTGGCTGCCCTGGGCCTGGAAGAACACGCGCTGCAAGGCAGGCGGGATGTCGGGGTCGATGGCGAGGATGCTGTCTTCGGCCGGATACACGATGGCAGGCGGCTTCACGGTGTCGCCCAAGACGGCGATGACGGGGCTTTCCGTGCCGGCGATAAACCATTCGCGGCGCGGCGCTTCCAGTGCGGGCTGGTACGCCACCATCTGCTGCAACACGCCTGATGGCGCTTTCGGGGCATGGCTGGGCACGTTCTTGTGCAGGTAATCCATGACGTCGCGCCACACGGGCGCGGCGCCAGTCACGCCCGACACGTCCCACATGGGCTTGCCGTCGAAGTTGCCCACCCATACACCCACCGTGTAGCGCGCCGAGTAGCCCATGCACCAGTTGTCGCGCATGTCCTTGCTCGTGCCCGTCTTGACGGCGCTCCAGAAATTTGTCCCCAGCTCGTTGCGCAAGCCAAACGTCATGCTGCGCGCGGCACGGTCGGCCAGGATATCGCCGACGATGAAGGCGGCGCCCGGCTCCATCACGCGGCGCCGGTCCTTGCCAGCCTGGCCAGGCTGCAGGCTGGCTGTGCTGTACAGACCGCCATTGGCCAGCGCGCGGTAGGCGTTGGCCAGTTCCAGCAAGGTCACTTCGGATGAACCCAGCGCCAGCGAGGGGCCGTAGTACTCGGCCGGTTCCGTCAGGCTGGACAGGCCCACTTCCTTGAGACGGTTGTAAAAGCCGTCCTGGCCCGTCAGCAGCACCGTGCGCACGGCGGGAATGTTGAGGGAACTGGCAAGGCTGGTACGGGCGCTGACATAACCCTTGAAGTTGCGGTCGTAGTTTTGCGGCGCATACATGCCCGATGCCGTGGCGACGTCGAGCGGCGAGTCGTCCATGACGGACGCGGCCGTCATCAGCCGGCGCTCGATGGCCAGTTCATACAGGAACGGTTTTAATGTCGATCCCGCCTGGCGCAGGGCCGTCACGCCATCGACGTGGCTGCCGCCCGCATTGCCGACATAGGCGAGAATCTCGCCGCTGCGGTTGTCGAGCACGATGATGGCGCCATCGTTGACATTGCGCTCGCGCAAGGATGCCAGTTGCTGGCGCAGGTTTTCCTGCGCGAAACGCTGCAGGGGACCATCGAGCGTGCTGGCGACCTGCGCACCGGGCTGTTTCAGCAATTGCTGCGCCACTTGCGGCGCCGGCGCCAGTTCCGCATACAACGCGTTGCGCTGCAAGGCCGTCAGCACGCGCTGGCCGATCAGCTGGCAACTGCTATCCATGCGCCACTCTTTCGCCAGCGCGCAGGTGCGCCGCGTGACGGTGGCCGGCGGCGCGTTCGGCGCGCGCACGAGGCTGGCCAGGATGATGGCGTCCGTCTGGTTCAGGCCCGACGGCGCCTTGCCGAACAGGCTGTACGAAGCGGAGGCGATGCCTTGCAGCTCGCCGCGGAACGAGACCAGGTTCAAATACGCCTCGAAAATCTGCGCCTTGCTCCAGCTGTCTTCGATCGCCTGGGCGGCGCGCATCTGGTCCCATTTTTGGCGCAGGCTGCGTCCGCCCGAGGACGCCTGCAAGTCCGCGTCCAGCTGGCCCGCCAGCTGCATGGTGATGGTCGAGGCGCCCCGGGGCTTTTTCGAAAACAGATTGTCCCAGGCGGCCGTGGCCAGCGCGGACACATCCACGCCGCCATGCTGCATGAAACGCTGGTCTTCCGCCAACAGCACGGCTTGCTGCACGGCCGGCGAGATATCGGCCAGCGGCACCCACGGCAAGCGCCGCACCTTCATGTCCACGCGCAAGGACTGCAGTGGCGCGCCGCTGCGATCCAGCAACTGCGCTTCCGAACTGCGGTAGGCGGCCTGCACCTGGGCGGGCGTCAGGACCGCCTCGGCAAAGACCGGGCCGGCCAGCAGGTATCCCATCAGTAAAACCTTAACTTTCACTGCGCCACCTTCACATTTGCGTTCGGCGACTCGCCAAACATCTCGGGCGAATACATGGCTTCGATGCGCGTGGCCGGCAGGCTGAAATCCCCGGCATTGTTCAGGCGCACCGTGTATTCCACGCTCCAGTTACCCTTCGGCACAAACGCGTAATACGCGCGGAAGGCGTCGAATGCCCGCTCCTCGAACGTGGGCCAGACCCAGCCCGTGGATTTTTCGCCGGCCGTCATCAGCTGCGAATCACGGCCCAGGCCATTGCCCAGCACGGTGGCGCTGGCGGGAATCGGGTCGTCGACCACCACCCAGCTCATGTCCGCCTGCGCAGATAAATCCAGGCGCACGCGGTAGACGTCGCCGCGCGACCATGCGCCCGCCGTCTTCTGTTCCACCGGCGTAACGGTTTTCTTGATCGTGTAGCCGCTGGACACGGGCGCCTTGAGCGGGATGGCCGCCAGGCTTTGCACGGTGGTCCAAGGCTTGCCCGTGCCGCTGTGTGCCAGGCCCAGGGTGTCCGTGCCTTTCGGCCACGCCTGCAGCACGGGCCCCACTTTCGCCGCGCCATTCCATACGAGCGCTTGCGTATCGCCGCCCAGCTTGACGGCACTGGCGCCCGTCACTGGCGTGGATTCGAACTTGGCGGAGAATTTATTGATGGCCAGGGTGCCCCAGGCGTTGGCTACCGTCGTATCCCAGCGGCCCTTCTTCTGGCGGCCCATGCTGCCCCGCACGAGGCGGCCGATGTCGTCTTTCCACGCCGGGTTGTCCATCACGGCCAGCAACAGGCGGTTGGCGTTGACGTCGCCGGACACCATCAGCCACCACCAGTTATCCTTGCGCTCGGTGGAAAAGCCCATGGTCGTGCCCTGGAAGTTCAGGCGTGAACGCAGTATCTGCTGCGCCTCGGCCAGCAGCGCATCGCGGCGCGCCAAGCCTGGCGTGCGTTGCAGCAACAGGCTCCAATCGATGACGGCGGAAGTCGGCCACAGGTTCGGGTTGATGCTGATGCTCTCCAGCGCATCGGGCGGCACTTTATTGGAACGCGACAGCGCTTCCAGGGCGGCGAGCTTGCGCACGGCCAGGTCCGTCGTATCCAGCGCGGAACGCCGCACGATGCGGCCCTGCACGAAAGCCGTCAAGGCTGCTTCCATGCGGTTTTTCGTCTGTTCCGGAATCGCATAGCCCGCTTCTTTTGTAGCCGACAGCACATACGCCGTCAGGCTGTCGCTGCCCTGCTCCATGATGGGGAAGTATTTCAGCATGCCGTCGCCATCCAGGTAGGCGGGCAGGCTGGCGGCCAGCTTGTTCCACGCCTCCTCGTCTTGCAGGGCGATGGCTTTCGACGTGTTTTGCTCGAAGCAGGTGTACGGGTAGGCGGCCATGTACTCGCGCACGCCAGGCAGCTCGCCGCCGAGCTTGGCGACAAAGCTGGTCTGGATGCCGCCCCGGCCCGGCAAGGCGCCGGCCGGCATTTGCACGGACATATTGATGGGTTTGTCGATCTGCTGCAAGGTGGCCTGATACGTGCGCACGGGCGTGGCCTGGCCCACCTTTTGCGTGATTTTCAGTTTATCGGTATGGTTTCCCGCCTTGGCGCCGATCTCCCACACAATCTGCTGCGCGCCGAGCGGCACCTGGTAATCCCAGCCCACCTCGCGCGCTTCGCCCGCCGCCAACGTTAAACTCTGGCGCGGCAACGCCTTGCCGGCCGCGCTGGCGTTCAGGTCCACGCTCAAGGAGGCGGCCGAGGTGTTGCGCACCGTAAATCCGGCGCGCAGCTGGTCACCTTCGCGCACGAGCGTCGGCAAGCCCGACATCAGGATCAAGTCTTGCGAGCTGCGGATGTCCGTGCTGCCCGTGCCAAACAATTCCTTGCCGGCGCTGGCGATAGCGACGATGCGGAACGCCGTCAGCGAGTCGTTGAGCGGCACCTGGACTGTCGCTTCGCCCTTGGCGTCAAGCTTGACGGTTCCCTTCCAGAACAGCAAAGTGTCGAACAGTTCGCGGCTGGCGCCCTTGCCGCCGCCACCACCGGCCGGGAAGGCCTTGCGGCCGAAGTGGCGCTTGCCGATCACCTGCATCTGCGCCGTCGCCGTTTCCACCTGCAAGCTGCGCTGCGCCATCATGGCATCGAGCAACTTCCAGCTATCGTTGGGCATCAGTTCCAGCAAGCCCGTGTCGACGGCCGCCAGCGCCACTTCGGCGCCGGCCGGCAACGGCTTGCCATCGGCGCGGCGCACCCGCACGGACACCTCAGCCTTGTCGCGCGTCTTGTACACCTCCTTGTCGGACACGACCATCACGTTCAGTTCATGCGCCTGCCACCCCACGTTCAGCGGCGCAATGCCCATCTTGTAGGCCGGCTTGCCCAGGTCGACCAAGGCCGTCGGCTGCACGCCGTCCACCCTGCCCCGCACGACAAACACGGACACATACACATTCGGCGCGTAATTCGGTTTGACAGGGATATTCACCACCGGTTCCCGGCCATTGAGCTGGCGCACATAGGTGTCGAGGATGCCTTCGCGCTCGACCGTGATCAGCGCCGTGCCTGAGCGGAACGGCATGCGCACCTGCAAGCTCGCTTCCTGGCCCGGTTCATAGCGTTTCTTTTCCGGCAGCACGTCGATGCGGTCATTGTCGCTGGCGTTGAACCACCAGTCGCCGCTGCCGGCCACCCAGGTTTCGCGGTTGGCGACGGCCGCGTTGCCGGATGCATCCTGCGTGCTGGCGCGCAAAATCAGGTTGCCGCTGGCGGGCGCCTTCACGTCGCAGATCAACAGGCCCTTGCCATCCGTCTTGCCCAAGCACGCAGGGCCCAGCTTGACCACTTCGCTGCTGTTTTCATACGCATAGAAGCCGCCAATCAGGCGCCGGCGGTGCGAATAACTGTTGCGCTGGAAGAAGTCGACGGCGACCGGTGCATTTGCCACGGGCTTGCCATTCGTGCCCAGCACGGCGACCGTGAACTTGAAGGAATCCTTGCTCAAGGCCCAGGCGTCTGGCTTGATGCCAATCACATAGTTCGATGGCCACAGCGGTACACGCGTGGCAACCGAGGCAGTCTCGCCATTCGCATCCTGGAACGCCATTTCCGCCACCAGGTCGCGCGGCGTGGACAGCTGCGGCAGCTGGTCGATGACGATGCGCGCGCCGCCCGCCTTGTCCAGGGTCAAGCTTTGCGTGCGCGCGGCAGCCGCACCGGCACCAGCCGCGCCATGGCCTTCATCCTGCCACTCCCCTTCATCGTCGTCGTAGCCGGTGCCCTGTTTCACAAGGCCTTCCTTCACGTCGCCATTGCTGAAGCTGTACTCGGGATAATCGGCAAACGTCACGCTCTTGTCTTGCAGCACCGTGCGCAGCTTGACGGGCGCGTTGGTGGCCGCGCCGCCGGCCAGATACGTGATTTGCGCATCAAGGGCCAGCTGCCTGGCCTGCACGGCGGGCGCTTTCGGGCCCTGCAGCACGGCTTTCATGGTGGGCACGCGGAACGCTTCCACGCGGAAACTGCCGGACGGGCGGCCCGCCATCGTCACGCTGTATTCGCCCTGCTTGGCGTCGGCGGGAATGAGCCAGTCGCTTTCCGCCGTGCCGCTGGCGGACCAGCGCAGCGGCAGCTGGTAGTTCTGGTCGCTGCCCTGGTGCGTGATGACGACGGAGGTGGCGCTGCCGGGACCGTTGTTCTTGTCGACCAGGCTCATGCCTTCGCCCGTGTGCTTGCGGATGAAATGCTTCATGTGCACGGTTTCGCCGGCGCGCAGCAAGGTGCGGTCGAATACCGTGGCCAGCAGAGTGTTATCGGCGCGCGTGTCGTCCGTGGGCAAATTGAAACGCCAGGCTTCGATGCCGCCCACCCAGTCCGACAGCGTGAACGTCATGTCGCCGCCGCTGCGTGCACTGATAAAGTAGCGGCCATTGTTCTTGCAGCTGGAATTGGCCAGCTCGCCGGAAATGTGCGCCACGCCGTCCGCGCCCGTGGCGCCTTGCCACAGGAGCTTGCCGGTGCAGTCGCGCACGGCCACTTGCGCTTTCGCAACAGGCGCGCCCTTGTCGAGCGACGTCACCCACACAAGCGACGATTGCGCGCCATGCTTGAAGTGGGCCGCCAGATTCGTCACCAGCGCGGCCGTGCGGATGTAGGCCGTCGTCGGTTTGCCCAGCAGCACCTTGCCGAGGATGGGGCTGGCCAGCTCGACCACGTAAAAGCCCGGTTTCTGCAAGGGGATGCCGATCACTTCAAAGGTTTTCTTGCCATCGGGGCGCGGCAGGCTGATGGGGCGCGTGCCGGCCGCGCCCGCCAGCACGGATTTGCTCATGTTGCCCGCGTATTGCGCGTACGGCTGCCAGTATTCGCCCCCGTCGCCATTGCCGGCCAGGCGCCGCATCCACTCGATGACGAACTTGTCGTCATTGTCGGGCACGCGCAAGGTGGCGCCCGTGGCGGCAGCCGATGGCTGGGCGACTTCCTTGCCCGACAGCACGGGCTCGATATTGCGCACGGTGACGGGCAGCAAGCCGTCGCCCTTCGCCTCGATGATGCCGAACGGGGCCGGGAACTTCAGCAGTGGCGGCTGTTCGCCCGTGCGCACCGTCATGGGGAAGCGCGCGCGGTTGAGCAAGGCGCGGCCCGCGTCATCCGTCAGTTTCGGCGGCAGGCTCAGGACAAAACTCGATTGCACGGGAAAGGGACCGTTGAAGGCGGCGCTGTACAGGAATTCGGCCTTTTCTTCCTCTTTTGAAATCGTCGGCGCATACGTCTTGCCGCCCCCCTTCAAGGTCATGGCGCGCACCTGCGCGGCGCTCACGGGCGCGGAAAACTGCACGCGCATGGGCAAAAAGGGAATGCATTGCTCCTTCGGATTGCTGCGCTCGCAGCTGAACTTGGCCGTGAAGTCGGGACGCGTCTTGAACTGCAGGGTCTGCGCCTTCTCCGTGGCGATGCCGCTGGCGCTGGCGATGCCCTCGCCCCACACCAGCGACACCTTGGCGTTGGCGGGGAAGCTGCGCTTGCATTGCAGCACGGTAACGGGCAGCGGCGGCGCGCCCTTGCTGGCCACGGGCATGCCCACTTTCCACACGACGCCCCGCTTCTTGAAATACACGGTCAGGTAGCGGTCGAGAAAGCTCTTGCGCAGGGTCAATACCTGCTCCAGTTCCTTGCCTTTGAGCAGGCGCACGGGAATCTTTTCATTGATGCCGTCGGCGCGGCAATACGCGTTCGCGGCCACGCTGGCCTCGTTCGGCGCGGCATCCAGGCCCAGCACGAAGATCTGGTTTTCATCGATGTAGGGCTGGCCGTCATACGGTACGGCCTCGACGATGGCCGGGCCGCCCGTGGAGAAGCGGTACGACGCCGTCCCCTGCAAGGCCTGGCCCGCCTGGTCCTTCAGGCCCGGCTTCAAGGTGAAACTGCAGGCCACGCCGGCCGGCAAGTCGCGCTCGAAATCGAAATTCCAGTTGCGCTCGTCGGCCCAGCGCCCCGCGCCCGCCACGGCGCCAGGCTCGGCCTTGCCGCAATCGATGGCGAACGGCGCGGGCAAGCCCATGTCGCCGAACGGCACCATCGGCGTGGCGAACTGGACCCGCACCTGACGCACGGCCTTGACCGTACCGCTCGGTGAAAACAGGGACACACCGCTATCGGCCCAGGCCGGCGATGCCAGGCCCAGCGACAGCAGCAGGCACAAAGTGCCCAGTTTGCCAAACGGCGGGAAAGAAAAAACACGGGGAAGGTCAGGCACGAGTGACTCCTTGATGAAAAGTGGCGGAGCTGGCTGCGGCGCGCAAAAGTTGCCTGGCAGAAGCCCGGAAAAGCAACAGAACGCGGCAGGAATACAACATCAATGTAATATTAGTTATCAAGCTCATCATTGTTGCTAATATACAGTGGCATGCAGGTGACAAGTCGTACGATTGCCTCTTGCCGCGGTGCCCGGAAGTGGCCGCGCGTGGAAAAGTTTCACCTAGCAAATTAGTTTTTTTCAACACCAAAGTCTTTGTCGTGAATCTGCAACACCATTGATATACCACAATGCTTTGTGCGCCAGCGCACCGACCAGGTGAACCTGCATCCGTATTCTCTAGTCCAACAGCAGTGCATTTATCGCAAGAAAACGCACCTGGAAGTGTGGTCGATCTCTAGCAATAGCATGTGCAGCAAGAAGTGTTTTGATGCCGTAGAGAAAATCTCTTATCAACGTTGGGAGTTACTTGTGAATAATCTAAAAAAAATCGCCGTTGCCGCCGCAGTCCTGTGCTCCGCCCTCGGCGCACAGGCCCAGGAAATCAATCCCTCCTGGTATATTCAACCTAGCATCAACGCACTCAAGCCAGATTCCGACTTCGCCACGGATAAAACCGGTTATGGCGCAGGCTTGCGTTTCGGTAAGCCTGTTTCCCAGGACTGGGATATCCAGCTGGGCACCACGTATGCCCGTTCCAAGGATGGCGGTCAGCGCTACCAGCAAAATACGCTGGGCGTAGACGGCTTGTACATGTTCTCGCGTAAAGCCTTCCGTCCTTTCCTGCTGGTCGGTGCCGGCATGCAGCGCGACAAGGACACCAGCTTCGCCTTCGGTGAACGCAGCAAGAGCTCGCCATACGCCAGCGTCGGCCTGGGTTTCCAGTCCAGCATCACCGAGCAACTGTCCCTCCAGGCTGACGTGCGCAACGTGCACGGTTTCCTGCGCGGTAATACCTTCGACCCGAGCAGCAAGTCCAATAACTACTACGTCACCGTGGGCCTGAACTACGCGTTCGACAAACCGCCTGCACCGCCGCCGCCACCGCCACCGCCGCCAGTGCGTGAAGAAGTCGTCGTGGTCGTGCCGCCGCCACCACCGCCACCGCCGCCTGCACGTTTTGAAAAAGTGACGATGTCGGCAACGGAACTGTTCGCGTTCGACAGCGCCAAGCTGGGTCCGACACAGACCAAGCTCGACGAAATCGCCCGCGTGCTGACCGCAGCGCCAGACGTCAACAACGTCGTCATCAGTGGTTATGCCGACCGCATCGGTTCGCCCAAGTACAATCTGAAACTGTCGCAGCAGCGCGCTGATGCAGTCAAGGAATACCTGGTCGCCCACGGTGTCGCCGCCAACCGCCTGACGGCCGAAGGCAAGGGCTCCACGAATCCTGTCGTCACCTGCGACAACAAGAAACGTGCCGACCTGATCAAGTGCCTGGAACCAAACCGCCGCGTTGAAGTGGAACAAATCACCATCGAACGCCGCGTGCAATAAGCTGAACAGTGGTACGCCACTTGTGAATTAAAAAAAGGGGCTCGCGCCCCTTTTTTGCATTGAAAGCCACCATGAATTTCTCTACCCGCTATCCCAAACTGGCCGGCCTGGCGCCGTTCAGCAAGCAGATGCGCAGTGTCATCGTCTGTTCCGTCACCGAATGGCTGGAACACCGCGCCTCGAGCAAGGGCGCCGCCCTCGCCTATTACACCCTGTTTTCCATCGCCCCCATCCTCGTGCTGGTGATCGCCATCGCCGGCTTTTTCTATGGCCCGGCCGCCGCGCGCGGCGAGCTGATGGGGCAACTGCAGGGCTTGCTGGGCACGCAGGGCGCCGAAGCCATCCAGCTCGTACTGGCCGGCGCGAAGAACCATGAACAGGGGCGCATCGCCACCCTCATCGCCAGCGCCCTGCTGCTGTTTGGCGCCACCAGCGTCTTTGCCGAACTGAAAGCGAGTCTCGATGAAATCTGGCAAGTGCCGCCCCTGAAGGAAGCGGGTGCCTGGGACATGCTGCGCACGCGCCTGCTGTCCTTCGGCCTGGTGCTGGTGCTGGCCTTCCTGCTGATGGTGTCGCTGGTGGTCAATGCGGCCATGGCCATCCTCGCCAACTTCTGGGAAGGCGTGTGGAAGGACACGGCCGTGCTGTTTACCATCCTGTCGAACCTGATCGGCTTTGCCGTCATCGCCAGCCTGTTTGCCGTCATCTATAAAATGCTGCCGCGCGTGCGCCTGTCCTGGCGCGACGTGCTGATCGGCGCCATCGGCACAGCCTTCATGTTTTCACTGGGGAAATATGCGATTGGCGTATATATCGGCAATAGCGGCGTGGCCAGCAGCTATGGCGCGGCCGGCTCCCTGGTGGCCCTGCTGTTGTGGGTGTATTACTCGGCGCAAATCTTCTTCCTGGGCGCCGAATTCACGCGCCAGTTCGCCCTGCAGCTGGGCAGCATGAAGGATATGCCGAAGACGGAAGACGGCGATGTGCAAGTCAAGATACTGAAACGCCACCAGTCGTAAGCAGTCTGCACGCAACAACGGCGCCCGCGGGCGCCGTTTTTTTTATTGAACATCAACTTACTCGCCCAGCAGCTCGGCTACCACTTCCATGCCCTGCACGCGTTCGGCCACGACCTTCACGATGACGATGATGGGCACGCCCAGCAGCAAGCCCCAGACGCCCCACAGCCAGCCCCAGAACAGCAGGCTGATGAACACGGCCGTGGGATTCATGCGGGCGATGCGCCCCGTCATCCAAGTGGTGACAAAGGTGCCAACCAGGGTGGCGATGGCCATCGACGTACCCGTCACCAGCAAGACCATTTCCAGCGATTCGAATTGCAGGAAGGCGACCAGGCCCGTGGCGATGGTGATGAGCAAGGGGCCAAAATACGGCATGATGTGCAGCAAGCCGGCCACGATGGCCCAGGCGCCCGCATTTTCCAGGCCGATCACGCGCAAGGCGATCCACATCAGGACGGCCAGCAAGACATTCGTGACGAGCAGCATGAACATATAGTTCTGGATCGACGTGTTGATGTCTTCCAGGATGTGCACGGTGACCTTCTTGCGGCTCAGCGATGGTCCCGTCAGTTTGACGAGCTTGCGCTTGAAGGTATCGCCCGACAGCAGCAGGAAAAACACGAGGAAGATGACCATGGTGGCCTGGCTGAGGAAGCCCACCAGGCCCAGCGAACCGGCCCAGACCCAGTCCATGATCTTGAAGTTGGGCGCCTCGGCTGCAGCGGCGCGGCGGTTGTTGCGGCGCGCTTCGGCGCCGGCGGCTACTTGCTCGATTTCATTGGCCACGGCCTGCATCTTCTGGAAGGTGCTGTTCTTGCCGCCCGTATTGGCGGCGATCAGGCGCGACAGTTTATGCGTGGCGGCCGGCAGCTCTTCAACGATGGATTCGAATTCGCCCTGCACGCGCTCGACCACGACGATGGAGCCGAACAGGATCAGGGCTGTGACGGCCGTGGCGCCGATGGCGCGCGGCAGGCGCAGCTTTTCCAGCCAGGCGACGACGGGATTGAGTGTATAGGCAATGAAAATGCCGAAGATGACGGGAATGAGGAATTTCTGTGCCCACTGCAGCGCATAAATGAAGCTGACGGTGGCGATGATGCCCAGAGCCATGCCACGCGCATTGACATGCAGCGGCAAACGCAAGGGTGAGTCTGGCTGCTCCACCGGCGCGCCGGGAGGTGGCCCGGCAGGCTCGGTGGAGGCAGCCGCCACCGGCTCGGGCGGGGTATCTGTAGGCTGGATATGCATGCGATTCCCGCGACGGTCGGTGGTGGGCCGCAGCACCAGCCATGGGCTGGCCGCTGCGGCAGGTCAGGCCATTACTTGACGCGGATGTCGTTTTTCACCGACTTCACGCCCTTGACGCCACGGGCAACTTCGCCCGCTTTGGCGGCATCCGATGGCTGAGCCACGAAACCGCTCAGCTGAACCACGCCCTTGAAGGTTTCAACGTTGATTTCCGTCGATTTCAGGGTAGGCTCGTTGAAGATGCTGGCTTTCACTTTGGTGGTGATCGCGGCGTCGTCGATGTACTCGCCCGTGCCTTCCTTGGTTGGGGTCGAAGCGCAGCCTGCAACGGCGAACAGGGAAGCGACGAAAAGGCCAGTAGCGATAGATTTAGTGAATTTCATGGTTTTTTCCTTAGGAGTGGTCAATCAATGTGCTCACAATGAGCTTCTTATACCAACTTGATTACATTGCGCCCTGGGGCGCTCAGTAGCCAAACTGGGTTTTTGCAGCCTTGATACAGTCATCCTTGGCTGCGCCGGCTAATGCATCGCATTTTTCTGTCGCGACCTTGTACTCGGCTTTTCTTTTTGCTTCACGCGCATCGCTGCGCGCTTCGATGACTTTCTTGTCCGCCTTGGCGTCGGCCAGGGCCGCCACCTTGGTGGACTTGGCCAGCTTGACGCAGACATCCTTGTCGTTGCCCGTCAGCGCATTGCAGCGCGCCAGGTCGACGTCGTAATTGGCATCGGCAATCTTGATGCGCGCCTTGGTGTAGGCGCGCAGGGTATTCGTGTATTGCGCCTGGGCCACGGCTTCATCGTAGGTGCGCACGGCCTTCGCTTCGGCGATGCAGACATCCTTCGGGTTGCCCGTGATTTTTTCGCACTCGGCATGCGCCAGCTTGTAATTCAGGCCCGCCTGCTCATTGGCCGCCTTGTAGGCTGCTTTCGCTTCCGGCGTGGCGGCCACTGCCTGGCCGCCCCAGGCGGCGCACGCCAGGCTGACGACGATGGCGGTGAAAAGCTTATTCTTGTTCATATTGTATTTCTCCCTGGTGGTACCAAGCATGTCTGCTTGGCATGACTACCGTTTTACGTGGATCGCCGCCTCTCTTCTGTACGCTGCCGTACACAAGTAATTTATTTTGAAAACGGAAGGCGGACAGGAAGAAATAACAACGTTTTAGTGGATCATCCCGGCCAACAATAGCATTTTCGACCGCAAATAAGTACGTGCGGCAGCGTACAGACCGGGAACGGGGGCATGACTAAGATGGCACTACACCCTCACCTCGTCAGGAGAATAAAATGAAAACCAACGCCACCTTGGCTGCACTGATGCTTGCCGCCACCGCCGTACTCAGCGGTTGCGCCACCGGCCCTTCCCAGTCACAACAATATTACCCGGCCAACCAGCCTGAGTCCGCCATGTACGGCACCGTCGACTCCATCCAGATCGTGCAAGGTAGCGGCCAAACGAGCGGCGCCGGCGCCGTGGTCGGCGGCATCGCCGGCGCCCTGCTGGGCAACACGATCGGTTCGGGCAGCGGACGCACGGCCGCCACCGTGGCCGGCGCTGTCGCCGGCGGCGTCGTGGGCAACCAGGTCGAAGGCCGCAAACAGCAGGCACAGGCTTACCAGATAAGCGTACGCCTCGACAACGGCGAATACCGTACCGTGGTGCAGGACAACGCCAATGATTTGCGCCCGGGCAACCGCGTGCGCGTCGTTGACGGCCGCGTCTACCGCTATTAATCCCCTGGCCGGGCTTGCCAGCAAGCCTGCGCCGGACCATGCACCAACAAGGAGATACCATGGGCACCATCATTCTGATCATCTTGATCCTGGCCCTGGTCGGCGTCCTGCCCACCTGGCCGCATAGCCGCAACTGGGGTTACGGCCCCAGCGGCATCGCCGGCCTGGTCGTAGTGATACTGATCCTGCTATTACTGACGGGCAGGTTGTAAAAAAAGGCGCTACGGCGCCTTTTTTATTTCAAGGAGGAAATATCATGACTATCCACAACACACTCTTGGCGACCCTGTTCGCCTGCAGCCTGGCGCCGCTGGCATTGGCGCAGACAACCACGCCGCAACCGGGCGACCCGCAACGCTGGTACCAGGAAGACAGCACGGCGCAAGCCCAGCTGCGCACCCTGCGCAAGGAAATCGCCGCCGCCCTGGCCGAGGCCAAGAGAGCTTGCCGCCTCGAACCGTCCGCCGCGCGCGCCACCTGCCTGAAGGATGCGCAAGACACGTACCGGCAAGACATGGCGAACGCGGAAAAACTGCGTGTAGCGGCCCATCCGCAGTGATGCAGCGATACGCCGTACTCTTGCTCTTTACTCTTGCAACGCCTGGCAAAACCGTCGCGAGCGGAAGGGAGAGGTGGCCAAGAAGCGCAACCGTACTTTGTACGGGGGCGCCGAGCCGGTGAGCATCGCAGGCCGCCTATACCGACGCGCAGCAGGTTTTGACAGGCGTCACTAAGCGGCGTCGCGCTCGTAAGGTGGCAATTCGTGCACCACGAGCGGCGTGTCCTCCGTGACAAAGGCCAGCCAGCCGGCCGCCTTGATCGCGCGCAAGCCATCCTGGTAGCCCTGCTCCCAGCGCCATTCGATCGAGCCCTTGGAGAAATTGATATCCTTGGCCGCCATGTGCCAGTCGCGCCCCGCATACGGCAAGCGCACGATGTGCATGGTGCTGTCGCAGCCGAGCGCCACCAGCTCTTGCGTCTGCTGGCGGTTATGCTTTGTGTCGGGCAGGCCGGCGTACAGTTCGCGCAATTTGCGCTGCAAGGTGTGCGTGTTGACATAATCGGCGATATGCCGCTTCGAGCGCGACGCGAAGGTGACGTCCTTTTGCCGCGTCTGCACCTCATCCAGGGTGGTCGGTTCCGGCCCTTCCGAACTCCACAAGTCCACCATGAAGACCAGGGTATCGACGTGGGGCGTGTCGTCGAGCACGGTTTCGAGCGGCGTATTCGAGTACAGGCCGCCATCCCAATATAAATCACCATCGACGCGCACGCCGGCAAAGCCGGGCGGCAAGGCGCCGCTGGCGCGGATATGATCGGCCGTCAGGGGCTGCTGCTGGCTGTCGAAACTGGTGAGGCTGCCGCATTTGACGCGCAAGGCGTTGACCGTCAGGCGCATGCCGCCGGGCTCGTTCAGGTAATCGAAATCGACCAGTTCCTCGAGGGTGCTGGCCAGTTCGCTGGTGTCATAAAAACTCGCCTCTTCCGGCTTGACGGCGATTCCAGCGGGAAACAAGCTGAAAGTGCGCGGCTTGAAAAAGCCGGGCACGCCGCGCAATACCGTATCGAGCGTGGCCAGCCAGATGTTCGAACGGCGCTGCTGGTCCGATACCAGGTTCATGTCGATGCTGTCGCGGTGCGCCACGCGCTGCCAGAACTCTTTCAAACGCACGAGCCGGTCTTCGTGCTTGTTACCAGCCAGAATGGCGGCATTGATGGCGCCGATCGAGGTGCCCACCACCCAGTCGGGCGCCAGGCCATGTTCGTGCAGCGCATGGTAGACGCCAGCCTGGTAGGCGCCCAGTGCGCCGCCGCCCTGCAGCACCAGCACGATGCGCAGGCGCGAGGGATTTAACTGATTGATCGGTGTCTTCGAATGCGTCATCAAGATGGCCCCTCTGTCCGCCGCGCGAAATACGGCGTGAATCATTGTAAGGGATTGCGTCAGTACGCGCCGGACCTTGGGTGCAGGCAAAAAAAACGCCGTCGATGACGGCGTTCCTGTGCAACACGGCTGGCGTTCAGCGCTTGCGGCGCAGCCAGCTGGCGGCCACGGCGGCCACGGCCACGAGGACCAGCGCCGGCTTGACGAGCTTCTTGCGTCCGATAAACGATAACGCCGTCAGCACATACGGCATGGCGCCTTGCAGCCGCATGCCGCCCGGCGCCAGCAGGGACTCGACGCGGTGGCCGGCAAAGCCGACCGCCGTCTCGACCACGCCCTGCAGCATGGACTCGGGACGCAATGCATAGCCCACGTTGGCGCGCGCATGCACGATGCCCACGCGGTACATTTCGCCCTGGGCGATCAGCAGGCGCTTGCGGGCGGCTTGCGCCGCCAGTTTGTCGTTTTCCGACATGAATTCTCCTCGTAAGGCACTTACATCAGCATGTCGCGGTCGGCCTTCAATTCCGCCATGGTGGCGGGCATGGACAGCTTTCCTTGACGCAGCATGGCGCGCGCATACATGACCAGCGCGATGGCCAGCATTACGAACACGACCGTCATGATCGCCAGGATCTTCCAGCCCAGGCTATCCCAGGCGAGGAAAACGATCAGCACGCTGCCGTAAGCGATGGCAAACAAGCCCGCCACCGTCGCCAGCGCGAAAATGACAACCAGCTGCAGCATGTGATTGCGCACTTCCGACAGTTCGATGGTGGCCAGTTCCAGCCGCGACAACATCAGTCCGACGGCGTTTTTGGCCAGGCCGGCGACCGAGCCGATCAATCCCGGCCCCTGGTGAGACGAAGCAGACTTGTCCATATCGCTCCTGACAGTGGATTACTTGCGGCCCAGGATGAAGCCAACCAGCACGCCGACGCCAGCGGCGACGGCCACCGTGCGCCATGGGTTTTCCTTGACATAACCATCTGCCTGGGCAGCCATCTGCTTGGTGGCAACGATGGCCGACGCCTGCGCTTCATGCGCCTTGGCCAGGGCGGCATCCAGGGTTTTCATGCCCTTGATGCGCACTTCATCGGCTTTTTCGCCGGTCAGGGCGGCAGCGGCGCTGAACAGGGCTTGCGCATCCTTGACGAGGGTTTTGACATCGTTATTAACGGTGGTGATATTGTTTTCCAACATGGTTTAGCTCCTTAGCTGTGGATGAATGTAGTTACTATACCTACTTTACTCAAAAACACTATTCCATTAGATCGCGCATATCATCGGCGTGCTCTTCTTCAACAGCCATGATTTTGATCAACAAATGGCGTGTGGTCGGGTCTTTGTCGCCGATTTTTATGATCATCTGGCGATACGACTCGATCGCTACCCGTTCCGCGATCAGATTGGCACGCACCATGCTCTGCACGTCTTCGGAGTCATCATACTCGGCATGGCTACGCGCAAGCAATGTTGCAGGATTAAAATCTGGCTTGCCATTCAATTGCACGATGCGTTCGGCCAGCCAGTCGGCGTGCTCCTGCTCCTGCTGCGCATGCTCAAGGAACTCGGCCTTGATGCTGCCATTGTCGCGTCCGCTAACGGTGTAGTAATGGCGTTTATAGCGTGCAATACACACCAGCTCGGTGGCCAGCGCCCCATTCAGCAGGGTAATTAACTCCTCGCGGTCGGCCTGGTAGCCGGCCGTCACGGCGCCGTCGTCCAAATTTTTCGCGGCGGCGCGGATGGCCGCCGTATCGATGCCAGCTGGAATCTCAACAGATGTTGGTGTCATGATGCTTCCTTTCAATACTTGCGTGGGTATCCACCGGCCAAGGTTCGGCCGGTGCTGCCTTTGGCTTACAACGCCCCAAGGCGTTTAACGGCGGGCGGGAATCGCGGTGTTATCTTCCGACAAGACGATTTCCACCCGGCGATTCAGCTGGCGGTTTGCCGCCGTATCGTTGCCGGCGGCCGGATAAGCGGCGCCATAGCCTTTGGTGGCGATGCGGTCACGGCTGATGCCTTGCTCCAGCAGCGCATTGCGCACGGATTCGGCGCGGCGTTGCGACAATTCCAGGTTGTGCGCGGAACCGCCCGTGCTATCCGTAAAGCCTTCGATCAGCACGGTGCGCTGCGGGTTGTTTTTCAGTACGTCGGCCAGCTTGCGGGCCGTATTCGCGCCATCGGCCGTCAGGTTCGCCTTGTCCGTGCCAAACAACACGTCGCCCAAGGTAATGACCATGCCGCGCTCGGTTTTCTTGGCGGCCAGGTCGGCCAATTGCGCCTCGAGTCCGGCGGCGCGGGCTTGCGCATCGCGGGCCGACGCTTCGGCAGCTTGCGCCTGGGCCTTGGCCGCTTCCGCATCCGCTTGCGCCGACTGGGCGCGGGCCGTGGCCTGGTCAGCCTGCTGCGTGCGCGCATCGAGACGCAATTGATCGCGCTGCTTGCCGGCGTTGGCGATATCGGCTTCCGCAGCCTTCTGCTTGGCGACTTCTTGCGCCGTGGCTATCTTTTGCTTGGCCAGGTAAGCCAGCTTGTCGACTTTTTCGCTATCTTCCTGGCGCGTGGCGGCCGCGTTTGCCGCTTCCAGCGCAGCGCTCGCTTCGCGGAATTCGCGTGGCGCATAAGTCGACACCATCGGGTTCGATTGCGCCGCCATGTAGTCGCCGCGGGTCTGGTCGAGCAGGCTGGTGGTGGTCGGTGCGGAGCTGCAGGCGGCAACCAAAGCGGCCATGGCCAGCAGGCCGGGAATGGTGGTGTAGGTAGCTTTTTTCATGATGGAATCCTGTTCTTATTGTTGCTTATTGTTTTGGGGCTTGCTGATTGGCGCGGTCGAGCTCTTCGCGCATGACGCGGATGTTCTCGTTGATTTCATCGGCGGCGCTGGTGGCCTTGGCCGAATTGGCCTTGCTTTGTGCCAGCTTGGCATCGGCTTGTGCCTGGTCGGCCAGCTCGCGCGCCGTCTTGTAGTCGCGGTCTTTCAGGGCTTGGTTGGCCATGCGCATTTTTTCGCGGGCCGAACGCATTTCATCGGGGGCCAGGTCGGCGGCGCCGGCACTGGCGGCGTTATCGACGGCGGCGCGCGACACGGCAACGTCAGCCGTGGCTGGCGTTTTCAGGCTGGAACAGCCCGTCATCAGGACAACGGCGGTGGCGCAAGCGGCCAAGGCGGCCAATGGGGACATTTTGAAATCTCGGTTTGTCATTTTTCTTCTCCTGGAGAATGTTAAGCGTTAGGGTTCATACGTCGGTGCCTCTGGAATCAGGAACGGCGTTTGATGTAGACGTTATAGGCTCCGGCTCCCCGCATATCCGTTCGGTGCCGCACATAGAGTAGGAAATCGACAATACTTGCATGGGCAACGTGCGCTAGCGCACATGCCGGCCAGCAAAACTTGAAACGGCCCCGGCCTCAGGACGATTCCTGTAGCATCATGACTACTTGTCCAGAAAGAACCTGCTTATGCCGCTCTCCCGTCGTCAGAAAATCGCCCTCGCCAGCACCGCCGTGTTGATCGCCCTGCCCGTCACCGCTGCCATCGTCCTCATGAACATGGACTGGAACCGTGCCAAGCCCTGGCTTAATGCGCGCGCCAGCGAAGCGCTGGGTCGGCCGTTTGCCATCGAGGGCGACCTGGCGCTGACGTGGCAGCAGCCAACGGCTGGGGGGCAACAAGGCTGGCGCGACTATTTGCCATGGCCGCACCTGCAGGCCAAGGACGTGCGCCTGGGCAACCCGAGCGCCATGGCAGGAACGGATGACGAAGCGCAGCTGGCCAGCGTCAGCCAGCTGGCGTTCTCGCTCAATCCGCTGGCCCTGCTGGACAAGAAAATTATCATCCCGCAATTGCGTTTCGACACGCCGCAGGTGCGCTTGCTGCGCAACAAGGATGGCAAGAACAACTGGACCTTCGACAAGCAGGACCAGCCGTCGCCATGGCAGCTGGAATTGCAAAGCGTGGTGTTCAGCAAGGGCACCGTGACCTTGGACGATGGCGTCAGCAAAACGGCCATGCGCGCCGATGTCGACACCATCGCGGGCGACGCGCGCTACGGCATCGCCTGGACGCTGTCGGGCCAATATCATGGCGAAACCGTCAAGGGCGGCGGCAAGGCGGGCGGCGTGCTGTCGCTGCAGCAACAAGGCACGCCCTTCCCCATCCAGGCCGACATGCGCGCGGGCGGCAACAACATGGCCATCGAAGGCACATTGACGCGCCCGGCCAATCTGGCAGCGCTCGACGTGCGCCTGAAGCTATCCGGGCCCAGCATGGCGCGCCTGTATCCGTTGACAGGCGTGCTGCTGCCGGAAACGCCGCACTTCAGCACGGAAGGCCATTTGACGGGCACCCTGGCGCCGCGCGGCGGCGAATGGGTTTACGACAAGTTCAGCGGCAAGGTGGGGTCAAGCGACATCAGTGGCAAGCTGGCTTTTTCCGCCAGCACGCCGCGCAAGCGCCTGACGGGCGAAGTCCACTCGCGCCTGCTGCAGTTTTCCGATCTGGGTCCACTGGTGGGCGCCGATTCCAGCGCCAGCAAGAAGGAACGAGGCGTGGCCTCGACGCAGCCGGTCGGCCGCGTGCTGCCGGTGGAAACGTTCAAGACGGAGCGCTGGACCAGCCTGGACGCCGACGTGCGCTACACGGCCGACAAGATCACGCGCGACGCCGAGCTGCCGATCAGCAAGCTCGACACGCATGTGGTGCTGACGGACGGCGTGCTGTCATTGACGCCGCTCAACTTCAACGTGGCGGGCGGCACCCTGACGTCGCAGATCAAGCTCGACGGTAGTGGCAAGGTCATCGCCAACGGCATCGCCGCCGAACTCAAGGCCAGCGCCCGCCATCTGCACATCCAGCAGCTGTTCCCCCGCCTGCCCGCCCTGCAGGCCAGCGTGGGCGAAATCAATGGCGATGCTTCGCTGTCGGCCACGGGCAATTCCGTCGCCACCCTGCTGGGCAGCTCGAATGGCGAAGTGCGCGCGCTGATCAACCGGGGCAGCATCAGCAAGCTGTTGCTGGAAGAAATGGGCTTGAATATCGGCAGTGTCGTGCTGGCCAAACTGTCTGGCGACAAGCAGGTCAAGCTGAACTGCATGGCCGCCGATTTCGCCGTCACCAAGGGGCTGATGCGCACGCGCCAGTTCATCGTCGACACGGATGACGCCGTCCTGAATATCGATGGCACGGTGAACCTGGCCGATGAACGGCTGGACCTGACCTTGCGGCCTGACAGCAAGGGCTTGCGCGTCTTTTCGCTGCGTTCGCCCCTGTATGTGCATGGCACTTTCAGCAAGCCCGACGTGAGCGTCGACAAGGGCGTGCTGGCCCTGCGCGCCGGCGGCGCCCTGGCGCTGGCCGTGGTGGCGCCCGTGGCGGCGCTGCTGCCGCTGGTCAATGCCGGCCCCGTCGAGAATAGCGAATGCGCGGCACTGCTGGCCCAGGCGCGCGTCAAGCCGGTGGCCCCCAAGCCGGGGAAAGCCGTACGCAAGATGCGCTGAACGCGGCGTGTGTGCCTTTACAATTGTTACACACCTATGTGCGTTGCCGAACAGACCCTGCCTTGCCGCAATCCTATCCTGTGATCGTGCCTGAAACACACGGCGTCACGAAGTCATCCGGCCCATACCATGCCGGCGCCACGAGGTCCGAATTCATAGGAGAACTATCATGCAAATCATTAAAAAAATCGCCGCTACCACTTCCGTTGCCGCCCTGCTGCTGAGCTTGACGGCTTGCGCCAACATGTCCGGCCAGGATAAAAACACGGCCATCGGCGCTGGTATCGGCGCCGTTGCCGGCTCCGTGCTGACGGGCGGCAGCGCAGTCGGCGCAGTCGGCGGCGCCGCAGTCGGCGGCGTGATCGGTAATCAGGTCAAGCCGAAGTAATCGTTGATGAAAAAAAGCGGGGTGGGTGCCCAGGCACCTGCCCCGCTTTTTTGCGTCTGCTGCATAAGGTTAACAACAAGCAGGATGAAAGCCAGCAGGGAAAATCAGACGAAGACGTTGGCCATGCCGATGGTGCCGCTATCCTTGACCAGCTCGTAGCAGCGGCAGGAAACGGCTTCCAGGCCGGCCGAATCGAGGATTTCGATATTGCCGCGGCTGTAAGTGATGAGTTTTTGCTGTTGCAGCGCGCTGGCCGCCTTGGTCACGCCGACCCGCCGCACGCCCAGGGTATGGGCGAGGAATTCATGCGTGAGGTGAAATTTTTCGGACTGCAGGCGGTCGCGCGTGATCAGCAGCGAACGGGCCAGGCGCGCTTCGAGCACGTGGAAACGGCTGCACACGGCAATCTGGATGGCTTGCGCCAGCAAGGTGTCCGTGTAGCGGTACAGCAAGCGCTGCAGGGACTCGAGCTGGGCGAACTCGGCGCAGAAATCGGCCCGTGCGATGCGGCTGGCCGTGCCGGAACGCTGCACCACGGCACGCACTTGCGCCAGGTCATGACCGAGCGCGACGGAAGCGCCCAGGACGCCTTCGCGGCCGACGGAGCCCACTTCCAGGGTCATGCGGCCTTCCGCCACGGCCAGCAGCGAGATCAGGCAGTCGCCGGGAAAGTAGATGTGGCCGATAGGCTGGCCAGGTTCGTACAGCACCTCGCCGACTTCGACCGTGACGGTATCGAACAGCGCCGTCAGGTGCCGCAAATCGTGCTCGGGCAGGCTGGCCAGCAAGCGGTTGCCGGCGTCAGGCGCGCCCACGGGCGACCCCAGGCCGGATCGGCCTGTATCGCGGGACAGGGTCATGCTGGCGTTCGTTGGTGGCATTGCTTTTCCTTGGTGTCGTTACAACTCGACATAATTTTTACCTAGCCTACGGTGCGGTACCGTCCCTGTATGTACGGTGACGCACGGAAGCGGGGCAAGCGGTACAGCACACTGGCTGCATGCACGGATAACACGCACTACCCATTTCATTATTTTAAAAAAACAAGGAGCTCTCCATGACTACCACCACCAAATCCCTCCATCCGCTGGTACTTGCCGCCGCCGTCGCCGTCCTGCTGTTTTGCGGCGTGGGCACGGCGGCCCTGATGGGCTGGCTGCCTTCGTCCCAGGGCGATAGCCAGCCGCTGGCAGCGAGCACGTCGGCCGAGCAGATGGCCAACCTGCAGGCGAACCAGCCGTCAGCGAACTTGCAGCCTGCCGGCGCGCAGCCGCTGGCCGCCCTGCCGCCGCAACAACAGCAGCAACCACAGCCACAACCCGTGCGCCAGCCGCAACATCAGCCACAGCAACAGTACGCGGCAGCCCCGGCGCCGCAAGTGTGCGGCAATTGCGGCGTGATCGAAGCCATCCATGAAGTCAATACGCGCGCTGAAGGCAGCGGCGTGGGCGCGGCCGGCGGCGCCGTCGTCGGCGGCTTGCTGGGCAACCAGGTAGGCGGCGGCCACGGCAAGCAGCTGGCCACCGTGCTGGGCGCCGTCGGCGGCGCCGTGGCCGGCAACCAGATCGAAGGCAGCGTGCGCGCCACGCGCAGCTACAACATCGTCGTGCGCCTCGATAACGGCAAGACGCGCACCGTGCACCAGAGCGCCGCGCCGAACTGGCGCCAGGGCGACCGCGTGCGCGTCGTCAACGGCGGCTTGCGCGCCATGGGCTAAGCAAACCGCGGCGGCGCCGCTGCCGCGATTAGTTGCAAATTCAACACACGCCCGGCCTGTCCGGGCGTTTTCTTTTTGATAATGTTCGCTGGCGTACAGATGAGCTTGCCGTCCCGCGAGATGATGCATTCAAGAAAGTTCAACGGATGTCTTCAAGGAGATGCGATGGAAAACGACAAGACAGGCAGTCGCCGGATCTGGCTCGGCTTTATCGGCGGCGGCATATTGGCCACCGCGCTGGGCTTCTGCGCGCTGGACCTGGCGCCCGTGCAAGCGAGCGCGCCCGTGTTTGGCGTCATGCTGCTGCTGACGGGCGGCATGGTCAGCTGCCTGGCCGGCGCCGTCGGCATGGCCGGCATGCTGGCCTGGATACCGGGCATGGATGGCGAACAGGAACGGCCGCCGCTGCGCGAGCGGAATTTGGCGAAATAAAATACAAGTTGGGTAAAGAAGGCAGGTAAATAAGGCTTGTGTACGGCACCGTACAGAAAATTTCAGAAACAAAGTAGACAATAAGTCATGGCATCAGCGTTCAGCGACCCAGTCGCCGCGCAATGACAAAAACCGATGACAGCGCAAGGCCAAGGCAGCCGCCGTCATCCACACATTACTCTCGGAGGACACATCATGCTGTATACAATCGCCGTCGTACTCATTATTCTTTGGCTGCTGGGCCTGGTAACTTCCTATACCATTGGCGGCTTCATTCATATTCTGCTGGTGGTCGCCGTGATCATGGTGCTGCTGCGTTTGATCAGCGGGCGCGGTTTATAGAGGCCAATTGACTGGCCAGACAGGGGGCGGCGCGCGTGCAAACGGGCGCCGCCCTTTTGCCGCCTTTTGCATGCAGTGCGCGCGCACTGGCACGTCGCGGCATTTTGCAGTAACGTGTGCAGGTAATTCCTGGGTATGTCCCAATAACAAAACAAGGAGAAAATCCATGAAAGAAACATTCAAAAAAGGCCCTGGCGCCAAATCCCTGATCGGCATGCTGGTGATCGCATTGGCCGCCACCGGCTGCGCGGACATGTCCTCGACGCAGCGTGGCACGGCCACGGGCGCCGGCATCGGCGCAGGCCTGGGCGCCTTGATCGGCGGCACCACCGGTGGCGGCAGCAGCGGCCGCACTGCTGGCGGCGCCCTGCTGGGTGCGGCAGCTGGCGCCGTGGTCGGCAATATCTGGTCGAACCGCATGGAAAACCAGAAGCGCGCGATGGAACAAGCGACACAGGGTACTGGTGTGCAAGTCTCGCAAACGGCCGATAACCGCCTGAAAATGGAAATCCCGAGCGACATTTCCTTCGACACCAACCGCGCCGACATCAAGGGCAACTTCCGCCCCATCCTCGACCGCTTTGCCGCCACCCTGAATGAAAACCCGAACACGACGGTCAGCATCATCGGCCATACGGACAGCACGGGCAGCGATTCCATCAACGAGCCGCTGTCGGTGGAACGCGCGGCCCACACGCGCGACTACCTGTCCATGCGCGGCGTCTCGCCGACCCGCGTCGTCACGGAAGGCCGCGGCGCCCGCGAGCCGATCGCCTCGAATGCGGATGCATCGGGACGCGCACGCAACCGCCGCGTGGAGATTTACGTCGCGGAATTGGCTCCGCGCTAAGCTGACACGCATCAATAAAAAACCCGCCGGCAAGGTAACTTGCCGGCGGGGTTTTTTTT